>CAYJLL010000082.1:0-7863 GCA_964370955.1 uncultured Rikenellaceae bacterium
TATTAGATATGTAGTTACTGTTTTTCCCATATTATAGATTGTTTTATCTTAGAGGTTTGGTTAAATAATAATGCAATGTTTGTGACTAATACTCAGAAACTGTAATTTCGCCACGCAAGACCATCAGGCCGTTCATGGCCAGAGCGCTCATTTCGTCCTCGCCGGGGTAGATTTTAACAGGGGCGATGAAGCCCACCATCTCGCTGATATATTCCATCATCTTTTCGCCATAGGCCATACCTCCCGTGAGGATAATTCCATCGACCTTGCCTTTGAGAACAGCTGCCATAGCCCCTATGTTTTTAGCAATATTATAGGCCATGGCGTCGATGACCCCCTGACATTGGGCATCACCAGCGAGGCCTCTCTCACGCACATCACGACCATCATTTGTGCCTAGGTGTGCCATCATACCACCCTCGCCATTAATCATTTTTTTGATTTGAGGCAGAGTGTATTTTCCCGAGAAACACATCTTTGCCAATTCACCCACAGGGACCGTTCCCGCTCTTTCGGGTGAGAATGGACCTTCGCCATCCAGCGCATTATTCACATCCACAACCATCCCTTGGCGATGGGCACCCACAGAAATACCGCCACCCAAATGAGCTACAATCAGATTTAGATCCTCATAGGGGCGAGCAAGTTCTTTGGCGTAAATGCGAGCAACTGCTTTTTGGTTTAGGGCATGAAAAATCGATTTGCGCTCAAGATCAACAAAGCCCGTCATTCGAGCCACATCATCCATTTCATCCACTACCACAGGGTCAGCAATATAGGCACGAACCTCACCGCCCACCGAGCGAGCAATATCATCGGCAATCAGTCCACCAAGGTTAGAGGCGTGCTCACCAAGGGGTGAGTTTTGCAGGTCGCCTTTCATTTTTTCACTCACCTGATAAACGCCAGATTTCAGGGGTTGAAGCAATCCTCCACGACCAACAATTACATCGAGCGTAGAGATGTCGAAATTATGCTCCTTTAGAGTTTCTAGAATCACACGACGACGAAATTCAAATTGTTCAGCAATACAATTAAAGCCCTCTAGCTCCTGCGCACTATGGCGAATTGTGGTGGTGAAACGTTCGCTCTCGTTGTCGAAAATGGCTATTTTTGTAGATGTTGACCCAGGGTTGATACTTAGAATAGTATAGGTTTTCATGGTATATTATTATATTTTAGGGGTTTGTTTAGTCTAGTTTGATTACTCTGATAATGCTGATGCCGTCTCTGAGGGGGAGGATTACTTTTTGAACTCTAGAGTCGGCGCCCACCATGCGGTTGAAGCGATCTATGCCTTGGGTTTGAGCGTCTGAGGGTAGAGGTTCTTTGAGAACGTGTCCGTCCCAAAGGGTGTTGTCGGCGATAATCACTGAGCCAACTTTTAGTAGCCCTCGCTCGAAGAGCATGTTATAGTAGAGGTCGTATTCTCGTTTGTCGGCATCCATAAAGACCATATCGAAAGGCTCATTGAAACTCTCCATTACCTCGAGTGCTTTGCCGAAATGCTGAGCTATTTTGTGTTGAACGCCTGCTTTGGCGAAAAATTCTGAGGCTATAGCCTCCAGTTCATCGTGTCTTTCTATGGTGTGTAAGACAGCGTCATCGCCTAGTGCTCTTGCTATACAGATTGCTGAATAGCCCGTAAAAGTTCCAAGCTCTAGTACTCTCTTGGGAGCAATCATCGCTGTGGTCATTTCGAGGAATTCCCCTTGTAGGTGTCCCGAAAGCATGCGTGGTTGCAGAACTCTGAGGTTTGTTTGACGAGTGAGCTCCAAGAGCACCTCGTCTTGTGGGGCGATACACTCGCCTATGTACTGATAAAGATCTTTCATCGTTCTCTAGCGGTAGATTAATTTGTGTAGGTTTTCAGGGGCGAGCACCTCGCCTGCGACATCCATAATTTCATTTGGGGTCAGGGCCTCGATTTTACGATAGAGTTTTTCGATAGAGTCAAACTCCCCGAAAACCATCATACTCTTAGCCACCGCCTGCGCCATACTTTCTCTATTGTCGCTCGAGATCATCATCTGCCCGAGGAACTGCCTCTTGAAGCGATGGAACTTTCCACTGCTCATAGGTGCGGTGCGTAGAGCCTTAAATTCTCTCTCGATTATGCTTTCCGCCTGATCGCTCTTGGCAGAATCTAACCCTAGATAGACGCTAAAGAGGCCGCTGTCGCTATAGGGGGTGTAGTTGCTCTCAACGTTATAGGTAATGCTGTTTTTTTCTCTCAGGGATTGATTCAGCAGCGAGAGCGAAAAAGGCCCAGCGATGATATTGCTCAATAGCGATAGTGGGATGCGCTTTTCGTCAAAAAGACTATAGGCGTAACCCCCGATTAGGGTGTGCTGTTGGTGGGTTTTTTTGTTGCGAGTGATATTTATCGTCTGCACTCTCTGGGGGGCAATACGAGAGTGGGTGCTGCTAGTTGGGTTGAGGTGTTCGAGGTGTTTGTCACACACTCTTTTGAAACGTTCCATTGTTATGTTGCCGCTCGAGACTATCACCATGCGATCGCTAGTGAAGTTCTCCGAGGTGTAGTCCAGCAGGTCGCTTTGAGTTAGTTTGGCGAGTTGACGTTTGTTTCCCAGAATATTGCGTCCCAAGGTTGAGCCAGCGAATAGTTGCTCTTCGAAATCATCGAAAATAAGTTCAGCTGGCGAATCTTTATAGGAGTTTATCTCATCGTAGATTATCTCCCTTTCGCTATCTATTTCTTTTTGCGCAAAGCGTGAATTAAAACACATATCCACCAGCAGCTCAAAAGCACGCGAGTAGCTGTCCTTTAGAGCGCAGCAATGCACCACAGTCTCCTCCTTGGTGGTGTAGGCATTCAAATCGCCCCCACGGCTTTCCAGTAGATTAGAGATGTGGAATGCGTTGCGTTTATGGGTGCCTTTGAAGAGCAGGTGTTCGGTCATGTGTGCCACACCGCTAGCCCCCTCTCTTTCATCACGAGTGCCCGAATTGATGCTAATATTAATGTAGGCGACCGGTGAGCTGCATTTTTGATGCAAACAGCGGATGCCTGTTTTGGGGTGAATATATAATTCGAAATTTTTGTTCATTCTTTATCTCTTATCTATCAACAGTATTTACTCTAACGGTGCGAGCTGCTACGGCTCGGAGGGTGCACCGCACGGGGCAAAAGAGCAGCTTTTCTCCCAAGAAAAGACGGTCGCCCCGTTGGGGGGCGGTGCGCCCATCTATTTGTATTAGCCCCCACAGAGGCGCAGTTCGAGCTAAATGATAGTTGCTACGGCTCGTAGGGTCTTAGGACCCACTAATCATTGTCCGCTTTCACTCTCACCTAAATCCCTTTCTCGAAGCTTTCTTTTAGATATTTTGCGGTGTAGCTCTCTTTTTGGCTTAGTTCTGCTAGCTCACTTGGCGTACCCTCAAAGAGTAGTTGTCCGCCCTTGTCGCCCCCCTCTAGGCCTAGGTCAATCACCCAGTCGCACATTCTCACCACATTCATGTTGTGTTCGATTGTAACCACTGTGTGGCCACGTTCGACCAGAGCTTCCATTGCCGATAGTAGTTTTTCTATGTCATGGAAATGCAAACCCGTGGTGGGCTCGTCGAATATAAATAGTATGGGCTTAGAACTGTTTTCTTTAAGCAGGAACGATGCTAGTTTCACCCTTTGATTCTCACCACCCGAAAGAGTCGATGAGGATTGCCCTAGCTTGATATATCCTAGACCCACAGCTTGGAGCACCCCGAGCTTGTCGCATAGTTTTTCACAGAGTCTATCGCCTTTCTTTTGGAAGAACTCTACTGCCTCGTCTATGCTCATCTCCAGAACGTCATAGATGTTCTTACCTTTGTAGGTCACATCCAATACCTTCTGTTTGAAACGCTTTCCACCACACTCCTCACACACCAACTCAACATCGGCCATAAACTGCATAGGAACTCTAATAAGCCCCTCTCCCTGACACTCCTCACACCTACCTCCAGCGATATTAAACGAGAAAGCCGAAGGCTCCAAGCCCTGAATCTCGGCAGAGCGCTCCCCCGAGAATAGTTTGCGGATCTCATCATATGCCTTCACGTAGGTTACGGGGTTCGAACGGGCTGACTTTCCGATGGGGTTTTGATTGACCATCTCCACGCTGTAGAGCCCTTTGATGTCGCCCTCGATCGAATCATAATCTCCAGGCGAACCTCCCACATCGGCAATCTCACGCCTAAGGGCAGGGTAGAGTATATCGCCAATGAGCGATGATTTTCCGCTACCACTCACTCCCGTTACGGCTGTCATCACCCCAAGGGGGATTTTCACGTCTATGTCTTTTAGGTTGTTTTCTCGCGCTCCTTTGATTTCAATGAATTTGCTCCATGGGCGCACTTTATCTTTGGCGGGCATCTTTCTTGCGCCGCTAAGATATTGGGCTGTAAGGCTGTTTTCGAGCGCTTTTGTAATATCTTTAGGTGCACCATTATAGACCACCTCACCACCATAGCGGCCAGCCCTAGGACCTATATCCACGAGCACATCGGCTTGGTTCATAATCTCGCTATCGTGTTCTACCACTATTACCGTATTGCCTAGATCTCTGAGTTGTTTTAGAACCTTAATGAGCCTCTCGTTATCCTTGGGGTGGAGGCCTATGCTGGGCTCATCGAGAATATAGAGCGAACCCACTAGTGCGCTTCCAAGAGAGGTTGCCAGATTGATACGCTGGCTTTCTCCCCCTGAGAGAGTTGCACTACCACGATCAAGGGTCAGATAACCCAAGCCCACGTCCATCAAGTATTGCAGACGATTAGTCACCTCGAGTAGTATGCGGCTTGAGAGTTCTCTCTCGTATTTATCAAGATCCACAGAGGCAAAGAATTTTTGAAGTTCCACTATGGGCATAAAAACTAGGTCAGTGATGGTCTTGCCACCGATTTTAACATAGGAAGCTTCTTTGCGCAGGCGACCTCCGCCACACTCAGGGCAGATGCTTTTGCCCGTGTAGCGAGAGAGCATCACACGATATTGTATTTTGTAGCGACCCTCTTCTAGCATCGCAAAAAAGTCGTTGAGTCCGTGGAAATGTTCGTTTCCGGTCCACAGAGCGAGTTTTTGTTCTCGTGTGAACTGATGGAAGGGCTTGTGAATGGGTACTCCGCTGAGTTTTCCCGCTTCGATGAGTTGATTTTTCCACCATCTCATGGTCTCACCCCTCCAACACGCCACTGCGTCATTATAAATAGTCTTTGATTTATCGGGCACTACCAGATTCTCGTCTATGCCCACCACCTTTCCATAGCCCTCACACTTAGGGCAAGCCCCAAGAGGGTTGTTGAAACTAAACATCTGGTCGCTGGGACGCTCGAAAATAATACCATCTAGTTCGAACTTTGAGGAGAATAAAACACTCTCACCCCCAACAACGCTAACTCGACACTCCCCATCGCCCAGCGAAAATGCTCGACCCACAGAGTCGAGGGTTCTAGCTTTGGTTTGCGAGTCTAATTCCTCTGAAATAGCAAAACGGTCAACCATCACATCGAACTCTTCTTTGTGCTCTTTCAGCTGAATGTAGTCTTGAATGTCTATGATTTCACCACCCACTACCACCGCGCGCGATCCATCTCCCATTAGTGTCATTAGCCTTTCGACCACCGATTCGCCTTCTGCTATTCTCACTGGAACACTAAGGATGCTTCTTTTGCCTGTGCAGCTAAAAATATATTCCGCCACATCGTCCACACTGTGAGCTTTTACCTCTTCGCCCGATATGGGTGAAAAAGTGCGTCCAATGCGACCATACAGCAGTCTGAGGTATTCATAAATTTCGGTTGAAGTACCCACTGTTGAGCGTGGGTTACGTGTGTTGACTTTTTGCTCTACGGCAATTGCAGGAGCAATGCCTGTGATGCTATCAACGTCGGGTTTTTCGATTTTTCCAAGAAATTGGCGTGCATAGGCCGAAAGACTCTCGACATAACGCCTCTGGCCCTCAGCAAAGAGAGTGTCGAAGGCAAGCGTTGATTTGCCGCTACCCGAGAGTCCTGTAATTACAATTAATTTGTTGTGTGGCAAGCTCAGATCAACCTCTTTGAGGTTGTGCACTCTTGCACCCTTGATTTTTATCTCCATTTACAAAAAATAAATCCCTCTTGTCTATAAAAATGATATACGGCTGACGCCCACCCAGCTCTATTTTGTGATCTCAATCTGTTCGCCCAGAGTGATTTTCTCACAATAAGCACACTTGAGCTCCAATTGTCCACGATCGTTGTGAACACTAAAAAGAGTGGTGATAGCCTCGTGGTTGGTGATACACGTCGAGTTAGCGCACTTAACCGATCCGACAACCTTTTCGGGTGCCTCGATTTGGCGTTTTTCGATGACTTTATAATCTCGAATAATACTAACACTAGCGGTCGGAGCTACCAATGCTAGCGATTTTAGGATAGCCTCATCGCAATAGGTATCAACGATCTTTACCAAGCCTTTTTTGCCTAGTCTATGACTATCAAGATTCATACCCAAGATAATGGGCACTGTGGCTTTCTCCAGGTCCAATAGCTGCATCACTTTGTAGATCTGACCCGAGGGGATATGGTCGATGACTGTGCCATTTTCAATTTGGCGCACCTGTGAGTGCTCTTTGTTTGTTATGTTGTTTTCCATGACTGTCTTGATCTTTTATAATTGCCCCTTTAGAAGGTAGTCGATTATTGCCATACGAGTGAAAACCCCGTTTTGTGCCTGCTCGAAATAGTAGGCCTTGGGGTTGCTGTCCACATCGGTGTTGATCTCGTTCACACGAGGCAGCGGGTGGAGTATTCTCATGTTATCTTTGGTGTCCGCCAGCATTTTGTTGCGCAGGATATAGGCGTTCTTGACTCTTTCGTATTCCATAGGGTCAGAGAATCGCTCACGTTGCACACGCGTCATATAGATTATATCGGCAGATGCCATACACTCCTTTATGTCGCTGGTCTCGTAGTATTGCAGTCCCAGTTCGTATAGGAATTTCTTATATTCAAGTGGCATTCGTAGCTCAGGGGGCGACACGAAAGTGAAGGTCGCCTTGAAGTGTGATAGTGCTTGGAGTAGAGAGTGCACTGTTCTGCCGTATTTCAAATCGCCCACCATCATAATATTTATACCATCCAGTGTGCCTTGGGTTTTGGCAATCGAATATAAGTCAAGCAGCGTTTGAGTGGGATGTTGGTTCGATCCATCGCCTGCATTCACCACAGGCACCGAGGCAACCTCGCTGGCATAGCGTGCAGCTCCCTCAATGGGGTGGCGCATTACTATCATATCGCAGTAGCCTGAGATTACTCTGATGGTGTCGTGTAGGGTTTCTCCCTTGCTCACACTAGTGGCATTGGCATCCGAAAAGCCAATCACACGCCCTCCTAGGCGATTAATTGCACTCTCGAAACTCAAGCGGGTGCGAGTTGAGGGCTCAAAAAACAGAGTTGAAATCACCCTCCCCTTTAGTATGTTTTCGTAGGGATTCGCCTCAAAATAAGCGGCCTTTTCGATGATTCCCTCGATCTCCTCTTTGCTAAAATCGTGTATCGATACTAAACTCTTCATAGTTATTGTGTTTTGTAATTTTGCTCTTATTTGACTTCCACTGACATCCCCTCAATCTTTGTTGCCACCCCTTGGAAACCCTCCCAGAGGGATTCTCTGACCTCCACAATAATCTCACATGTGTTCTCAAGGGTCTGCTCAATGAGGGTGTGAGGAGTGTTTTTTAGTAGCTTCATCACTGCGTTCATGCTCATGTAGCCAAAACTTAAACTCACCCGCACTACTATCTCTTTTTCCACAACTCGTGCATTGTCAATGGCATCGAGTGTTGCATCGCCATAGGCTCGAATCAAGCCTGAGGTACC
>CAYJLL010000083.1:0-7376 GCA_964370955.1 uncultured Rikenellaceae bacterium
CTTGCGCTGCCAGTGGCTCTATGTGCCCAACCCAGAGACATTACGGGTCAGAAATTTACAAAACTAGATATTGGAAGTGCCTATGATGTAGTGCTAACCCAAGGATCGGAGTATTCAATTCGCTTTGATGTGTCACCAAAATTCTATGAATTAGTCAAAGTCGATATTTCGGGGGGGACAGCTAAAATCTATATGGAGAACAAGAACAAAAAAAGCAAGAATGTTAATGTTCGTGACGATGAAAAACTAAATGTCTATGTGACTATGCCATCTTTGGAGGCACTCACTGTGAGCGGAGCGGTGGATATGGATTGCAGGGGGCAGTTCAAACAAGATGATTTCAGCCTTATTGTTTCGGGCGCAAGCGATTTGAATGATCTTAATGTAGTAGCCAATGGCACTATTTCAATGACCGCTAGTGGGGCCTGTGATATTGAAGACGCTCGCCTAGTGGCTAAGCAAATCAAGGCAGTAGCTAGTGGTTCTTGCGATGTTGATATTAAAACTCAGAGCCTAGATCGCCTGAGTGTTAGAGCCTCGGGTGCAGTAGACTTTGGCCTTGAAGGCGTGGGTACTTGTGCTTTCATGGAATTGACAGCCAATGGTTCTGCGGATCTTGAGATTGAGGGTATTTCGGCACAAAAAGGCAATATTGCGGCGAGTGGATCAGCAGATGTTGAAGCACCAGGAACCTTTGGCAGTGTAGCTGTGAGCGGTGCAGCAACCTTTAATGGGCGCAGGTAGGTGTTTAACTCTAAAATGTACACAAGATAATGAAAAAGCAAATTTTAAGCCTAGCGCTGCTTATTGGGTTACCCCTAGGGGCGATGGCGCAAGGATGGGCGCAAGAATACAATCAGAGATTCTCTGAAATTGAGATAGGTGGTATGTTTACCGCAACGCTCACCATGGGCGACAAACACAGCATACGTTTTGATGTGCCCGCAGAGTATCAAAATAAAATCGAGGTGGAGTTCGAGGATGACAAAGTCGAGATCTCGATGGAAGATATTAAAACCAAAAAAGGCAAAACACCTCAGTTTTTGGTCTATATCACAACCCCCACCCTGCGTGGGCTAGAGGTCGGTGGAATGGCTAGAGTGAATTGTGTTGATGGAGTTTTTTCAAGCCAATATTTCGAGCTTGAAGTCGGAGGAATGGGACGAGTGGATGGACTGAAAGTCAAGAGTGAGCACGAAGCATCTCTAGATATTGGAGGGATGGGAATTGTGGAGAATCTTCTGCTTCATACTTCTCGTTTAGAGTGTGAGGTGTCGGGAATGGCGCAAGTGAGAGACCTAGATTTGAGAGGGTGTAAACACTTAGAGTCTGAAATTGGTGGCCAAGGGCTCTTGAATCTAATCAATAGAGGTGCTTTTGACTACGTAGAGTTTGATATTTCGGGAATGAGCAAGGTGAATATTCAGGGCGAAAGTTGCAGACATATGCAGCTCGAAATATCTGGTATGTCACAATACAATGGCAAAGATCTGTATATTGAAAGCGGTTCTGCCGAAGTTAGCGGTATGTCGCAATGCTACACCCGAGGTAAATTCCAAGAGCTCACCGTAGACCGAGGAGCAAGATTCACCAATACCGCAGATTAGGGTATCCTACCTCAGGTCGAGTCAAATGATAGCGAGTGCGGCTCGCACAAAAAAAGCTAGTTGCAAGAAAATTGCAACTAGCTTTTTTTTAATTATTAGTCCCCTTGGGAGCTTATTGGCTCTTGCGAACTGTTGTCGAGCGAGATGATTTCACTTTCGCACCCGATGCTTTTGGAGCAGCAGCTGCTGCAGCTTTTGGAGCCACGGCTTTTGCTACAGCGCTCTTTGCGCTAGGTTTTGACTCGCTAGCCTCAGCGCCTTCTTCTACGTTTTCTTGCTCAGTGCTAAAATCAGTCATGCCAGCCTTAACCAAGGTGTTGTACCATGAAATGATTTTTTTGATGTCCGAGATGTGAACTCTCTCTTGGTCATATTCTGGAAGAACCTCACCAAAGAAAGTTGAAAGCTCATCGTTGCTAGATTTGTTGCCTAGGCTAACCTCGCCATTGTGCTTTGAGTAGATGTTAGTGAAAATATCAGCTAGGGGTACATCCTCGCTTTGAGTGAAGATAGCTATATCGCCTAGTGCCGATACCTTTGCCGAACCGCTAACCATTGTGCGTTTGCCCTGGCCTAGTGACTCGACGATAATTCCACCGCCACGACCCGATGCAACGAATTTGTGCAGTCCTGGAGTGCCCGAAATGGCAAGAATCTCTGTAAGTTTCATATTATTCAATCTTTTAATTTAAGTTATTATCAATTTATCGATACTGTAGATTTTAAGTGCAGTATGTATTTTCAGCGCACAAAGATACTACTTTTTTTTGAATGCATGCTCTAATTTTTCCCAAACCCCCACAATCTGCTCAACTTGCATAATTCCACGGGTGGTGTCAATCACAAAATCCGCCATCTCAAGCATTGCACTTTGAGAGCTTTGCGAGTTGATTCTATCCATGGCTTGACTCTCACTCACGCCATCTCGTTTAATGACACGTTCTATGCGTTCATCGTGATCACAAGTCACCACTATAACCCCATCTACAATCTTATCAATCCCACTCTCTCCCACCAAAGCACTCTCTATGATGGCTACCTCTTTGCCTTGGCTTTGGAGCTGTTTGCACCAGTGCAAAAAATCGGCTATCACTGCAGGGTGGACTATCTCGTTGAGTCTGCCCAGTAGTTCCTTGTCCTTAAATACTTTCCCTGCAATGTGCTGGCGGTTGAGTTTCCCGCACGGCTCGAATGCATCCTTGCCAAGCAGATCGATTATCTGAGGCTTGAGTTTTACGCACATTAGCTCCTTGGCTCGTTGGTCGCTATCGTAGATAGAGGCCCCAAGCATTTGTAAAACCTTGGCTACGCTGCTTTTTCCGCTGCCAATACCTCCTGTGATTGCAAGTTTGATCATTGTTCTATGTCTTCAAATAGTGGAGTGATGTATGCAGGGTCCATCGTTAGGAGTTCCGCACCAAAAGGAAGTGAGTCGATTTTGACCTCAAGAGATTTCATCTGCGAGGGGTCACGCTGGGCGTCACGATAATCTATGTAGGCTATTGGTTCGCGAGATGATCGACTATCCATTAATGGCATACGATAGCGAATGGTAGTGGTGGAGGGGATGAGCATTAACAATGCTTTTTGAGAGGGTTTGCCCACCACTGTGATGGGGAGCTCTTGTTTAATTTCGGTGTAAGAAACTACAGTTGCACTATAGTCAACACTTGGGTTCTGAGCATAGATATTCTCGGGTAGTACTAAATTTACTGAACCTTGTACGCTTTGGTGGAGGTTTTCTTTAATAAGCGTTTTGGTTGAGATGCCATACAAAGTATCTAGAATAAGTTTTGGACCGCGCACACCAATTGAATCTCTCGAAATTTGCACCCCATCGAGTATCATATACTGCGCTTGGCAGCTAAAATCTAGTTTGCTTATAATAGCTACTCGCTTGCTTTGCATCTGAACAATAGTCATCTGGGGCAGAGAATGTAGACTGATAAAACTAAGTGCTGAGCTGGTGTTTTGCAAAGCTGTAAGCATCGATGAAGGCTCAATCTGATAATCCCCCTCATGGGAAGCTGGGATAAACTCAAGTTGTGAAGCTTTAATCTCTATCCGAGGGCTTAGTCCAAGTTTATATAACAAAAGTTTTCCCCCTTGTCCGCTAATGGTTGCATCTATTTTGAATCGTGAATCTTTGATCCATGATTCACTGCTGTAATCCTCAACGATTTCAATCTCAAGCGATAGGGTAGTGGTGTACTGGTGTGATAGCCGAGTGGCTAGCCACATTGCGCTGGCGATAAAGAGAAACACCAAGAGGCTTTTCTGTCCTTTCAGATAGAGTAGTATTCGGTTCATCGGAACATTATATTTGAGGGTGGGAGACCTTTCTCTAGGCAATCTCTCATGTATTCCATGGCAGATGCCGAGTGGCGAAAGAAGTGTTGCAGGCCACTACAAAGTGAGTTTACACTATCCGAAAATCGATGTTTTGGACATTCGCCATTACACAAATCTAGCCATCTGCATTTGGTGCATTTCTCAGGTAATGAACTGCGCTTAGAGACTCCAAATTCAAACTGAAATTTGCTGCGGAACATTGTGCGAAGATCATCTTCTTTGATGTTGCCTAGTTTATACTGCGGGTACACAAAGTGATCGCAACTATACACGTCTCCATTATGCTCCACACACAATCCATCACCACAGGTGGGGTTCATCGAACATACTCCAGCTGGCATTCCACACCATCTCGCTAGGGTGGCATCGAACATCTGGACATAGTATTGCCCTACGTCTCTTTGAACCCAATAATCGAAAATATCGGTGAGAAAATAACCATAATCTCTAGCTGTGATAGACCAAGGAGCAAGGTTTGCGTCTTCGTTGTCGGGAGTGGTGATAATGGGGCGAGAGTAGTTCTCACTCTCGACGACCTTCTCGCTTACGGGCAAAAACTGCATATAGCGGCTACCGATAGATTTAAGGAATTTATAGATCTCCAAGCCTCGTTTGGCAGAGGCTGCACCAACAGCCGAGAGGGTATTATACTCAGCTCCTGCTCGTTGTAGTTTTTCTATGCCAGCGAGCACTTTGTCGAATGTAGGTTCACCAGCAGTGTTGCGTCTCATCGAGTCGTGAATATCTTTTGGGCCATCAATCGAAACTCCAATCAAGAAATTTTCGCGTGCGAAAAACTGAGCCCACGCATCTGTTATTAAAACTCCATTAGTTTGCAGAGTGTTTTCTATGCGTTTGCTCCCTGCGTGTTTTTTTTGCAACTCGACCGCGCGCTCATAGAAATCCAAACCAGCAATTAATGGTTCGCCTCCATGCCAGCAGAAATTTACAACATCCACTTGATTGCCATCAATATAGTTTTGGATATAACTCTCCAGTAGCTCATCGCTCATGCGCTTGGCAGGCGAGGCGTAAAGTAGTTCTTTATCAAGGTAATAACAATATTCGCAGGCTAAATTACAAACACTCCCCACAGGTTTAATGAGAGTTGTGAATGCGGCAGGAGCGCCCTTTTTTAGAGCGCTTTGGAAACTAATGGTTTTTTTCATCATACAAAAATAGCTATTTTTGTGCAATGAAAAAATTTTTTTGCTCCACCATTCTTTTAGTTGCTTTATTCGGCGTTGTTAAATCGGTCGCCCAAAGCAGCACACCTCTCTATGATCAGGACGATATTGTTCTCTCGAATTTTCAAGGTCGCTATACCTATAAATACTTGCCCGAATACAAAATCCCCCATTGGGTGGCATATTACATAGTGGAAAATGACCTGAAGGCTAACACCTCCCGTAGCAGTGGTTTTGTCACAGATCGAGTTTTACGAGAGATGGGGTTGCCGGTGGCGGCCTCAAGTGATTACACCTCCACGGGATTTGATAGAGGGCACATGCTCCCTTCGGCAGATCGCCTATCATCTGAAGAGGCCAATAAGGCAACATTCATTATGAGTAATGTTGCTCCTCAAGTGCCATCGCTCAATAGAGGGGTATGGAAATCTCTCGAAGAGCAGGTGCGTGATTGGGCGGCGGAGTCTGATACAGTTTTTGTAGTGTGTGGGACAATTCTGGGCGATGGAGTGCAGCGCATAGGAAAGGGTGTAGGGGTACCTAAAGCTTTCTTTAAGGCGCTCAAGATAGTGGATCATGGAGAGGAAATTATTAAATGTTTTATCTTTGATAACGAAGGTGAATATACTGAATTTCAAGATTATAGCGTTAGTTTGGATAGTCTAGAGAGGGCAGCCTCGATAGATTTAATTTGGAATAACGAGAAATAATGATTAGCTTTGCTTAATTTAAAACAAATCTACTGGAGGGTAGATAGTATCAATTCTCCTAAAATTTTTAAAAAATAACGATACAACCATGTCATCATTCCTAGAAGAAAAAATTACTACCGAAGGACTAACCTTCGATGATGTTCTGTTAATTCCTGCTTATTCGGAAATTCTGCCTCGTGAGGTGTCTCTGAAAACTCGCTTCTCGAAGAATTTGCCTCTAAACACTCCTGTGGTTTCAGCTGCGATGGATACGGTGACTGAATCAGCTCTAGCAATCGCAATCGCTCGTCAGGGTGGAATTGGAGTAATTCACAAGAACATGATGATTGATGTTCAAGCCACCGAGGTGCGCAAAGTGAAGCGTGCTGAAAATGGTATGATCTACGATCCAATTACCATCTCTCCAACCGAGACTGTTGGCGATGCTCTTGCGCTTATGAAAGACAATAAAATTGGAGGAATTCCAGTGGTGTTGGATGATAACACACTAGTGGGTATTGTCACTAACCGTGACCTTCGCTTCCAGCAAGACTACGAAAAATTGATTTCAGATGTAATGACCGCTGAGGGCTTGGTGACTATTGAAAACCAAGATCTAGCTAAGGCATCTGAGATTCTATTGACCAACAAAATCGAGAAACTTCCTGTTGTCGATAAAGACATGAAGCTCGTTGGTCTTCTTACCTATAAAGATATTAAGAAAGTTCGCGATAATCCAAACGCAGCCAAAGACGAGAAAGGTCGCCTAAGAGTGGCAGCAGGTGTGGGTGTAACCTACGACACTTTGGATCGTGTGAAAGCCTTGGTTGAGGCTGGTGCTGATGCTATTGTGATTGACACCGCTCACGGACACTCAAAAGGTGTTATCGAGAAACTAAAAGAAGTTAAAAAACATTTCCCACAGGTTGATGTTGTGGTTGGTAATATCGCTACGGGCGAGGCTGCTCGTTTGTTGATCGAAGCTGGCGCAGATGGTGTGAAAGTGGGTATTGGTCCAGGTTCTATCTGTACTACTCGTGTGATTGCGGGTGTGGGCGTACCACAGCTTAACGCTATCTATGATGTGGCTAAGGTTGCAGCAGAGTATGACGTTCCAGTAATCGCTGATGGCGGTATCCGCTATTCGGGTGATATTGTTAAGGCTTTGGCTGCAGGTGCTGACACTATTATGGCAGGCGGTATGTTTGCTGGAGTAGAGGAGTCACCAGGGGAAACCATCATCTACAACGGTCGTAAGTTTAAGTCTTATCGTGGTATGGGTTCATTGGAGGCTATGCAGAAAGGATCGAAAGACCGTTACTTCCAAGACGTTGAGGACGACATTAAGAAGCTAGTGCCAGAGGGTATCGCTGCTCGAGTACCATTCAAAGGCAACCTAGCTGAGGTGATCTACCAAATGGTAGGAGGTCTGAAAGCAGGCATGGGTTACTGTGGTGCTAAGGATATTCCAACTCTTAAAAAGGCTAAGTTTATCCGTATCACCAATTCAGGTATGCAGGAGTCGCACCCACACGATG
>CAYJLL010000083.1:7421-7739 GCA_964370955.1 uncultured Rikenellaceae bacterium
AAGAGGTTTTTAGGTAACTAAATACTATTAATAATAAAAAGGATCGCTAACTTAAGATAAGTTAGCGATCCTTTTTTTGCTATGTAATTATAAATTAGTCTTGCGATTTCTACTTCTTGAAGACTTATTCTTGTGTATTCTCGACTTCTTGTTCTTGAGAATCCTCAGTGTCGATTGTTTGTTCTTGCATGTCTTCTATCTCTAGACAGCTGCCAATATATGAAAGTAGCTCCTCTGCACCACGAGCCTTTTCGGCTGAGGTGACAAACATAGGTGGCAATTCTTCCCAATATTCAAGCAATTCTCGCTCATAGGCGG
>CAYJLL010000084.1:0-7696 GCA_964370955.1 uncultured Rikenellaceae bacterium
AAAATCAGCTGCTCTGGCCAACTGAGCTACATCGGCATTTTTGTAGCGATTGGAATTCTTGGCTTTTCTTAGCGTCAAACCGAGTGTTCCTTCAGTGTTACGAGGTGCAAAGATATGGTGAGTAAAATTAATATGCAAATTTTTTGATGATAAATTTGCATATTTTTTATCCCGATCTTTTCGCTTTAGTCTTTATCTTGTTGATTGATTGCGTATTATCGCTTTATGCGCCCGTGAAATTTAGTACACCTCTAACTAGGTAAAGTGAGTTGATTTTGCTTTTATCTATGCTTATTTGGTCGTAAGAGTCGGTATTCTGAGGAATCAGAATAACTTTGTTTTTGCTCTGAGGGTCAGCTCTGAGAAAGCGAAGCGCTGCAAACTCTTTTGTACTCACAAGGTAGATTTGACCTGGTAGTAGGTTTTCGATAGAGATTTTTTTCAGAGCCAACACCGCTCCCGATTCAATTTGGGGTGACATTGCGTTTCCTGTTATTGGTGCAGCAAGGTCGCAATCCTCCAGTGAGGGAAGTAGCATGTAGCTTTGAGGCTCAATTTCGCTATAGTCAAGCCCGATTAGAGTATCTGCGTGCATACTATAATAGGGAATGGCGCCTTTAATCTTAGATATGCTCATCATTTGAGCATCTGCACTATCTTCGCCGTGGAGCATATCTCCGTGTCCGGTGAGTAGCCATAGTTGGCTGATCTGAGGATAATGTTCTACTATTAAACGAGCGAGTTCTTTAGATATTCCAAAGTTGCCACGTTTGATTTGATAGAGATTCTCAGAGCGCTTTAGTCCGATGTGTAGTGCGAATTTATTGGTGGACATACCGCTCCATTTAACTACTTGTTCGAGTCTTTGCCAATCAGTCATTTTTGTAATAGTTTTTTGTGTTGCCTGGTTGAGTTGTACGTTTTAAAATACGTTTGACTTTGCAAGGCTTGATGTTAAACTTAAGGGATATCGTATAATTATTTTTGTATTTTGCGCATCCAAGTGTTTATTTTCTAGTGAAATACCGGGGTGCAGTGATTTCCGTGCTATCGTATGTTATCACGGAACTACAAAGATACAAAGATTATGCAATTATGTATGCAAATCAATTTATTTTTTTGCTAGTTCTCGCAAAATAAGCTATCTTTGTTTGCATAAATAATAATTAAAACACACAAATCAATGAAAAAAGTAATAGCAGCGGCTAACGCTCCAGCGGCCGTTGGGCCTTATTCTCAGGCCATCCAAGCAGGCGACACTCTTTATGTTTCAGGCCAACTCCCAATCGACCCAGCAACGGGCAAAGCTCCTGAAACTATCGCAGAACAAACACTTCAGTCTCTAAAAAATACAGAGGCTATCCTTACCGAAGCAGGCTACACACGCTCGGACGTAGTAAAATCGACTGTGTTGTTGGACGATATTGCTGATTTTGCTGCAATGAACGAAGTTTATGGTCAGTTCTACAGCGAGCCTTTCCCTGCTAGAGTTGCTTATGAGGTGGCAAAACTACCTTTGGGAGTGAAAGTTGAGATCGAGACTATCGCTGTTAAATAGTCAGGTTTTTATTGATACTTTGGTATCATAGTTTAAGCGGGTCTTCTCTAGATTTAGAGAAGACCCGCTTTTTATTTGCGTGGGCGAAGTGCCAAAGATATTTGCAATTGGTTTTGGAGATGCACGCAGGGTGTTAATTTATTGCTGGTCTAATGTGGAGCGGAGTTCACCCGAGTTGGTTTGGCGAAGAGTACCCTCGGCAAGCATCTCTCTAACCACATTTATAATCACATTGGTGGGCGCACCGCCCATTTCTAGCAGACCATAAAGACTCAGACCCTCCTCTTTTTTGGATAGCACACTCTCTATCATCACCCGTGTTGCGTTGTAGAGTCCCTCTTCGTTGAATTGAGTTTTTCTCTCTCGACATACATCACACTGACCGCAGGGCTTTACATCACGTTGATTAAAATACTCACACATCACTACCATGCGGCAGCGTTCTGTGCTCTGCGCATAGTCAATACACGATAGCAGTCGCACCTGATCCCATCCCTTGCGCTGAAGATAGGTAATGGGGGCAATATAAATATCGCTCGAGGGCACACGGTCGTAGTGTATGCTAACCAAAGGGGTGCTTCGCTGGGGGATGTAGCGCAGGATTTTTTCACGAGATAGAGATTTTAGCATCTCGTGAATATCTTTTGGGGTGCAACCTTCGACTTTGGCAAGAAAAGCGATGTCGATTGATACATAGTCCGAGAAGACCCCTGTGTAGTTGCGCAGGATGGTGTGGACCAAGTTTTCACTTTTCTCATCTGAGGTCTTAAAATCATAGAGCCTGTCTCTTTCAAGACGAAAAAGCACCCTAGCAGGGCGTTCTGACTCGTCAATAAGAGTTAGATAACCGTTAAGTTCAAGGAGTTTTAGCGCCGAGAGTAGGGTGAATGAAAAAATTCTAGAGTCCAAAGCGAGACTATCCAAAGAGTATTCGGCTATGGTGTCTTGACCCTGCTCGTAGCCAATGTTAAGGTAGTTGTGAAGTGCATCATAGGTCTCCCTGACAATTTGAAGCGAGGGATAAGAGCTCTCGACTCGGGTGCGAGCATAGCGCCCGTCGTTTTTATCGTAGAGTAGTACCGCAAATGATGGCTCGCCATCTCGCCCAGCTCGTCCTGCCTCTTGATAGTAGGCCTCGAGGCTCTCGGGCAGGGTGTGGTGTACCACATAGCGCACATCGCTCTTGTCTATACCCATACCAAAAGCATTAGTGGCGACCATCACTCGGCATTCACCGCTGCTCCAAGCATTCTGTTTGAGAGTGCGAAACTTGTAGCCCAGCCCAGCGTGGTAGAAATCGGCACTAATGCCACGAGAACACAGAAAATCCGCCACATCCTTGGTGTCTCGTCGGGTGCGACAATAAACTATTCCGCAACTCTCGCCCATGGAACTTACCACCTTATATATATAGTCAAGTTTATTTTGAGTGTAGCGAACCAAAAAGCTAATGTTATCGCGAGCAAAGCTTGCACGGAAGGTTGAGTGTCCTTTTAGTGATAGTTGTTTTGTTATATCCTCCAACACACGATCGGTCGCAGTTGCGGTGAGAGCCATAAAAGGCACCCCTTCTAATTGCTCTCTTAATTCGCTAATTCTAAGATAACTGGGGCGAAAATCGTGGCCCCACTGCGAGATACAGTGCGCCTCGTCCACTGCCACTAGCGAAACCCTCATTTGGTTTACTCTGCGGCGAAACATGCTTGTCGAGAGCCTTTCGGGCGAGACGTACAACAGTTTCACATCGCCATAACAGCAGTTGTCCAAGATGCGCTCGATGTGATAGGAGTTCAAAGAAGAATCTATCATCGCGGCGTTTATGCCACGTTTTTTCAGTGCGTCCACTTGGTCGCGCATCAGTGCAATCAGTGGCGAAATCACTATACAAACCCCCTCAAGGGCAAGGGCTGGAATTTGGTAGGTGAGCGATTTTCCGCCCCCCGTGGGCAGCAGGGCCACTGTGTCAGCGCCTGAGCACACAGATTCGATGATCTCACGTTGCAGGGGGCGGAACTCAGAGTAACCCCAGTATTGCTGTAATATTTCGTCGATAGTGCTCATTTTGTTATTGCTGCCACTGAATTTGTTAGCTCTTGTTGCGAGCCCTTGAAAAAGAAAAGCAACACGAGAAAAAAAAGTTTCTACAAAAATAGCTATCTTTGCGCAGAATTTAACTCGAAATGATGAAAAAAATTATCTCTCCCTCTCTGCTAGCAGCAGATTTCTTGAATCTTGGGCGCGATTGTCAGATGGTAAATGAATCTGATGCTCAGTGGTTTCACCTCGATATTATGGATGGCGTTTTTGTGCCTAATATCTCTTATGGTATGCCTGTTATTGAGGCCATTCGTCGCTCTACCGACAAAGTACTCGATGTGCATTTGATGATAGAGAAGCCCGAACGCTACATTGCTGAATTCAAACGAGTGGGCGCAGATATTCTCACTGTCCATGCCGAGGCGACTATCCACCTGCACCGCACCATCCAAGCCATCAAGGCAGAAGGGATGCTCGCTGGTGTGGCTCTGTGTCCTGCGACTCCGCTTTGCTCTATTGAAGAGGTGCTTTGCGATGTTGATATGGTGCTATTGATGTCGGTTAATCCAGGTTTTGGAGGGCAGAAATTTATACCCTCGACCCTCGATAAGATCAAACGCCTCAGAGAGATGATAGTCTCTCGTGGGCTGGATGTGATGATACAGGTTGATGGAGGAGTAGGCGAGCACAACGCAGCTGAGTTGTTCGAGGCTGGTGCTGAGTCGCTAGTGGCAGGCAGCGCAGTATTTGGCAGCGAAGATCCCAAGGCGACTATAGAGGCTATGCTTAAGTAGTGAGAGGACGCAGAGCGTCTTCTGTCATTTAGCTCGAACTGTGCCTTTAGGATTGCGTGACGAGGGCGACACTGGGTGTCCTGCTCTCGTACTATGGAAAAGAGCAGGGCTCCCGTGGGGAGTGTCGCTCTTCTGCAAAACGAAACTATAAAGAAAAAAGCTATAATAAACTTAGTGAGAGATAAACATTCCATTAGCGAGTCGCAGCTTCGCCCCAGCGAAGACTCGCTCTTTTGGAAAGCGAGCCATTCGCTAAGCTGCTCCTGAATTAAAGTAGACGTGATTTAGAGAGATAGGTCATTGCAAGTGTCGCTGACACCGGTGCGCCCCCAAAAGGCAACCAAAGAAGCTAACCGGAGCGAGCCGCACCCTTTTGCAGTAAACAAAAAAGATAAGAAAAATATAAAACATAAATGCTATCAGTTGATAATCTTAGGGTCACTTTCTCGGGAAGTGACCTCTTTAGTGATATAAGTTTTTTGATTAACCCCCGCGAGCGTATAGGTCTGGTGGGTAAGAACGGAGCTGGCAAATCGACCATCCTTAAAATTATATGCGGACTTCAAACCCCATCATCGGGGACTGTGAGCCGTAGTGGTGATTGCACCATAGGTTATCTGCCCCAACAGATGGTGGTGCACGATGATTGCTCACTCTTTGAGGAGTGTGGCAAGGCTTTCGAGGAAATTTTGAACCTCGAAAAAACCATAGCCGACGCCACCGAGCAAGTAACCCTGCGCACAGACTATGAGTCGGATGAGTACCAAAAATTGCTAGAAACCCTCAGCGATGCCACCGAGCGTTACCATCTCCTAGGGGGCGATAATCGTGATGCAGAGCTGGAAAAAGTACTTCTAGGGTTGGGTTTCAAACGAGACGAGTTCGACAAACCAACCTCTAAATTTAGTGGTGGATGGAGGATGCGAATTGAGCTAGCGAAGTTGCTACTGCGCCAACCATCTCTGTTTTTGCTGGATGAGCCGACCAACCACCTCGATATCGAGAGTATCCAATGGTTGGAGGAATATCTTCAGAATTTTTCGGGGGCAGTGATTCTGATTTCGCACGATAGAGCGTTCTTGGATAATGTCACCAACCGCACCATAGAGATTATGAACGGTCGTGCGTGGGACTACAAAACCAACTATTCGCACTATGTCACTCTGCGTGCCGAGCGACTAGTACAACAAACAGCCGCTTTCGAAAATCAACAAAAACTGATAGAAAAGACAGAGGAATTTATCGAAAAATTCCGCTATAAGGCAACCAAATCCAATCAAGTACAATCTCGCATCAAGCAGCTCGAGAAAATCGACCGCATAGAGATAGAGAAAGAGGATGTTTCGACTATGAACATACGTTTCCCAGCCGCTCCTCGTTCGGGACAAGTGGTGTTGGAGGCTAAGGAGTCGGGGCAGAGCTTTGGCGAGAAACACGTGTTTTCGGGTGTGGATATTACAGTCCAGCGAGGCGAAAAAATTGCCCTTGTGGGTAAAAATGGCGAGGGTAAAACTACTTTCGTGCGCCAAATTATGGGCGAGTTGATTCCAACCCAGGGCGAGGTGCGCACAGGACACAACATCCGCATTGGCTACCTCTCGCAGAACCACGAGGATCTGATGAATGGAGATTTTACGGTGTTCGATACCCTCGATCGTGTGGCGGTGGGCGATATACGTACCAAATTAAGAGATATTTTGGGAGCGTTTTTGTTCCGTGGAGAGGATATAGACAAGAGGGTGAAAGTGCTCTCGGGGGGTGAACGTTCACGCTTGGCGATGGCTCGTTTGATGCTCGAACCCTACAACCTGCTTATTCTCGATGAGCCGACCAACCACATGGATATGCGTTCAAAAGAGGTGTTAAAGCAGGCGTTGGCAAAATATGACGGTACTTTGGTGGTGATTTCCCACGACCGTGACTTTTTGGACGGGCTCATTGAGACTGTCTATGAGTTTAGGGATGGGGCTGTGAAACAGTATTTGGGTGGTATCTGGGAGTTTGTCGAAAAACGCAAGCTAGAGAATATGGCGCAGATAGGTCTAAAATCCCCTGAGAAAAACGCCAAAACATCCGAGCAAACACTTGAGAAAAAAGCCGAAAAAAAAGCCGAAAGGAAACCAAATAACACCCCCGATGATAAAGCTGCCGCACGTCAAAAGAAACAAATAAAGCTGCTCGAGGAGCAAATCGAAGTGCAGGAGGCTAAGGTGAGTGAACTAGAAGAATCGCTTGCCGACCCTTCAAAATACAGCCCCGAACTACTTGCCCAGTACACCGCCGCCAAAGCCGACCTAGATAAAACTATGTCGCAGTGGGAGGAGCTTATCGGCTAGGTGCGAGCGAGCGCGGGTGATAGTTCTATGAGAAATAAATAATCACCAGTGAGAACACGCAATAGCAGGGCGTACGCTTTCGCCCCGCGGAAGCCCTGCTCTTCTTGCGAAGACCAGCTCATCCGCAAGCGTACGCCCCTTAAAACGCACTAGTTGGTCGTACGCTCCCCACGGAAGCCCTGCTCTTTTCTGAGGCAGTTCTTACCGCAAGCGTACGCCCCAAAAACGCCCCAGAAGGCAAACCCAAAGAAAATAAAAATAGACGCTTTTGCGCCAAAACAACAATAGACAATGTCAGAAAACAATATACTTCACGGACTCAACGAACCTCAAAGAGCGGCGGTAGAAAACTATAAAGGAGCAACCCTTATTATAGCAGGAGCAGGTAGTGGTAAAACTCGTACCCTCACCGCTCGTATAGCCCATATGTTGGAAGAGGGTGTGAAACCTTGGAATGTCCTAACTTTGACCTTTACTAATAAGGCGGCAAAGGAGATGACAGCTCGTATTCGCTCGAGTGTTGATAGCTCTCGTTTGAGGGGTATTTATATGGGAACGTTCCACGGTGTTTTCCGAAGGCTGCTCAGTGAGAATGCCTCTTTGTTGGGATTCCCTGCCGACTTTACGATATATGATTCGACCGATTCGCAGAACTTGATAAAGAGCGTGGTTAAGGATCTGAATCTCAATACTGACCTATACAAACCACGCCCCATTGCTTCGCGAATTTCGTTGGCAAAGAATAATTTGATCCTGCCCGATGTCTATGCCCAAAAGCCTCAGATCATCGAGGAGGACAGACAGATGCGTATGCCCCAACTGTGTGATGTGTATAGAGAGTACTTCCGCCGTTTGAAGGGTTCGGGAGCGATGGACTATGACGATATACTATTGTATATGAACATCCTGCTGCGCGATTTCCCCGAGGTGTGCGAAAAACTAGGACAGCAATTCCAGTATATATTGGTGGA
>CAYJLL010000085.1:0-7643 GCA_964370955.1 uncultured Rikenellaceae bacterium
GGTCGAAAAGTGGCTTTTGTGAGAGATAACAACCTGTGGTGGGTCGATTTGACCACTGGCACGGAGCATCAAGCGACTTTTGACGGCAAACCCGGTGAGATCATTAACGGTATCCCCGATTGGGTCTATGAGGAGGAGTACAGCTTTAGCAAGGCCTATCATTGGTCGCCATCTTCGGATGCAATTGCCTATTATCGTTTTGATGAGCGTGAGGTGAAGTACTACAATATGAACACTTTCGAGGGTGAACTCTACCCCGAAAATGTTACATTCAAATACCCCAAGGCGGGTGAGACCAACTCCACGGTGCAGATTAAAGTCTTTGACCTGCAAAGCGGAAAGCACACCATGATGAACATAGGCGATCACAAAGATATCTACATCCCTCGCATCGAATGGACCCAGAGCGATAAGACCCTTGCGATCCACCGCCTGAATCGTCTTCAAAACGACTATGACCTACTACTTGCCAACGTAATAACAGGTGAGTGTAAAACTCTCTACCACGAGAAAGAAGAAAAATACATCGAGAGGATAGACGATCAAAAAATCACTTTCCTGCCCGATGGTAAGCACTTCATTGTGAAGAATGAAAGTAAAGATTTTATGCACCTTTACTTGTATAATATCAAAGGCGAACTACTCAACCCCATCACCAGCGGTGAGTGGGAGGTGAGAGAGATCTGTGGTGTGGACTCTCGCCGCAAGCGTATCTACTATACCTCGACCGAAAACTCACCCCTTGGGAGCGATTTTTATAGCGTGGGGATGAATGGCTCGGGCAAAAAACGCCTAAGCGAGGACGGTACAAACAGCATAACCATGAGTACTGGTTGTAAGTACTATATCTGTCACAATAGCTCACTAAACTCACCCACGGTGGCAACTCTTCACAAAGCCTCTGGCGAATTGGTGAGAACCCTAGAAGACAATGCCGCTTTGAAAGAGCGTTTGGCTGAATTTGAGATGCCAAGCAAAGAATTCTTTAGCTTTACTACTCCACTAGGCGATGAGCTTAATGGCTATATGCTTAAACCACAGGATTTTGACCCTTCGAAAAGCTACCCTCTATTTATGACCCAATACAGCGGACCTGGTTCGCAGAGCGTCAAAGATGCATGGAGTGTGGGTTGGGAAACTGCGCTTTTGAAGGAGGGCTATCTAGTGGCGTGTGTCGATGGACGTGGAACAGGCGGCCGTGGCGAGAAGTTCCGCAAGGTGACCTACGGAAACCTCGGAGGTCCCGAACTAGAAGATCAGATCTATGCGGCGAAGTATTTAGGCGAATTGGATTACATTGATTCAGAGCGTATTGGGATCTATGGTTGGAGCTATGGAGGATTTATGACCTTGAATTGTATTCTAAAAGGTGCTGATGTGTTTAAGATGGCGATTTCGGTTGCACCAGTGACCTCGTGGAGATACTATGACACCATCTACACTGAGCTATACAATGGTCTGCCTCAGCAAAACCCTAAGGGCTATGACGAGAATTCACCACTTCATTTTGCGAGTGGTCTGAAAGGCAAACTTCTTTTGGTTCACGGTACTGCAGATGATAATGTACACATCCAAAACACCTACGAGATGATAGAGGCACTCTTGAAAGAGGGTAAGGATTTTGACTGGTTGATCTATCCCGATCGTAACCACTCGATGGGCAACAGACGTAATGATTTGATGAAGAGAATAATAGATTTTACCAAGGAAAATCTATAAAGATAATTTAATAACACTTTAATGAAAAAATTAATCCTACTGAGCCTGACACTATTGCTCACTAGCCTTACGCCCCTTAGTGCAAACGAACCGCTCTCGGGTGAAGAAGCCCTTTATAAAACAGCTCCAGCTCAGCAAATCATCCAAAGTGATGGAGAAGATTTCAGTTTGGCTCGCTACATAGTTCTAAAGGTACCTCAAAAACTCCTAACTCAAAAGCAAAGACTCACCGAACTAATCAGAAATAGTGGAGGTGATATTGAGAATAACTTTTTTCGCAAATTCAGCGCACCCAAAATCACTATCTCTCAGCGCTCGAAGATCGAAGGATCGCGCGGTGAGGATGCTTTGGAGATTATCGTAAATTCAAAGCAAGTGAACATACGCTACACTAGTGCCTCATCGCTCACACGAGCTTTGGAGCTTCTGGAAAGCTTGGTGGTGGAGCAAAACTCACGCACTTTGCTCGCGGGAGGAAAGATCGTAGACTGGGGTCATGGCGAGGGTGCTCGAGTTATGCGCAATATGGCAGTGATTGACCTCACTAGCCTCAGTAAAATGGATACCCAAACTCTGCTGGCGACTGCCTCGAGTCGAGGGGCTAGGGCGCGCAATAAAACTGTGAGCTACCGTGTTGTTTCCTCAAACGCTTGGGCTATTGAAAGCCCCGCTCTAGAGGATTGCAACCCTACGTGCAAACCATACAGTGCCTCTAATTTTTACAGCCTGCAAGAGTTGAAAGCTCTCCATGACCATGCCACAAAGGCAGGAGTTCAGGTGGTGTTGGAGGTGGATTTTATGGATAAAAATTCCGCTTTCCAAACTAGCACTGGCTTTGAGTTTAACACCGTGGAGGGTATGCGCTTTGTCAGAGAACTCCTCTCAAGCTGGTCGAGGGCCACTGGAATTAAGCATTTTACTATCAAAGCAGGCGAGTTCTCAAACGATCCTCGCTATGGCGAATTTATTGCCCTGATGCAGAGCCGTCTGGGGATTGTTATCACAACCTAAGCTCACTGGGAGGGGCTGCATGATAAATAGAGCGCGGCTGCGAGATCATGAGTTAGAATCAAAAAAAATAAGGGGCTGAGGCCCAAATTAGAGTGAAAAAATTATTTCTTATAGATGCCTACGCAATTATCTTTCGTGCGCATTATGCCTTTATAAACAACCCCATGACCAACCATCATGGGCGTAATATCTCTGCTTTGTTTGGTTTCTTGAGATACCTCAATGAGATTATCACAAAGGAGAACCCCGATTATCTTGCGGTGGCATTTGACCCTAAGGGAGGCTCGTTTCGACGTGAGATCTATTCTCAATATAAGGCAAACCGCCCATCGACCCCTGAGGCGATCCTAGAGAATACCCCCATCATCAAAGAGGTTTTGCAGGCGATGCGCATACCTATCTATGAGGTCGAGGGCTATGAGGCGGACGATGTAATTGGCACTCTGGGAGATAAGGCAGCTAAAGAAATTGGTCTACAAACCTATATGGTGACCCCCGATAAGGACTACGGGCAGCTATTGCAAGAAAACCTATATCAGTATAAACCAGCCAAGAAGGGCAGTACCTCGGCAGAGGTGGTTTCGGCCGAGAGCCTGATGGCAAACTACGGAATTGCAAGCGCCGAACTATTTGCGGATATACTTGCAATCTGGGGTGATGCCTCAGATAATGTTCCTGGCGTTCCTGGCATAGGCGAGAAGGGTGCGACAAGCCTTGTTTCTCGTTTTGGAGACATAGAAAATATTATCGCTCACAGCTCTGAGCTGCCCCCTAAGCAATCTAAATCGGTTGAGGAAAATCAAGAGCAGTTGCGCCTAGCAAAACGCTTGGTGACTATAGCTCGTGATGTTCCCGTGGAGCTTGATTTTGAGGCTCTAGCTCGCAAGGAGGGTGACTATGAGCGTTTGGCTGAGCTCTATCGTGAGCACGGCCTGCGTTCGATGCTCATGGCTTTGGAGAGTAAAATAGGACATCAAACTCCTATTATAAGCGCTCCAGTGGTGCAAGAAAAACTGCAAGAGGTTGGATCTCAACAGCTCTCTCTATTTGATATGGGCGGTGAGCCTAGCTCTAACTCAAATGTTGTTCGAGAAATATCTCAGCAGATGCTCCAGCATAATGACGATCTCTTAGATGCCTCTTTTGCTAATGCTCAAAATACTCCCCACGACTATATCGCCATAACGAGCATAGAGGAATTAGAAGAGCTGGTAGAGACCATAAAACAAAAAGGTATTTTCTGTTTCGACACCGAGACCACTTCCCTTGAGGCGATGCGTGCACGACTGGTGGGTGTTTCTATTTCTATCGAAGCCCATAAGGCATATTGGATAGATACAAAAGACGAATTTTTACAGGCTCTAAAACCCCTATTCGAGGACTCTGGCATCTCGAAGATAGGCCAGAATCTGAAATACGATATGTTGGTGATGCGATCAGTCGGAATCATGGTACAGGGCGAATTGTTCGACACCATGATTATGCACTATCTTTTGAACCCTGACGCGCGCCATTCGATGGACCATATATCTCGTTCGCTACTTAACTACGAGCCCATCCCCATCGAAAATCTTATTGGCAAGGGTGCCAAGCAGATAACCATAGATCAGGCGCCACGCGAGATGCTGGTTGAATACGCTTGTGAGGATGCAGATGTAACCTATAGAATCTATGAGATTCTGCTCGAGAAACTCTCTCAAGCAGGCTCACTAGAGCTTTATCATACCATAGAGAAACCCCTTTTAGAGGTGTTGGTGGAGATGGAATATCAGGGTGTACACATTGATTTGGATATCCTAGGGAGCTCACGCACGAAGCTAAGCGCTCAACTTGAGACCCTTCAAAAAGAGATTCTGAGCCATTCGCCCAACCCCTCGCTGAATCTTAATTCGCCCAAACAGCTAGGCGAACTGCTTTTCGACCACCTTAAAATTGCCGATAAGCCCAAAAAGAGTAAAACTGGTAGCTATAAGACCGACGAGGAGCCCCTTCAGGCGCTCAAGGATCGCCACCCCATAGTGGAACATATCCTAGAGTATCGAGGTCTCAAGAAACTCCTAACAACTTATATTGATGCCCTGCCAGAGTTGGTGAACCCTTCGACAGGGGCTATTCACACGTCTTATAATCAGGCGGTGACCGCTACTGGGCGACTGAGTTCGACTAACCCCAACCTTCAAAATATTCCAGTTCGTGACGACAATGGTCGAGAGATCCGCAAGGCTTTCACCCCGCGAGAGGAAGGATGGAAAATGCTGGCGGCCGACTATTCTCAAGTTGAACTGCGCATTATGGCTCACCTGAGTGGCGATCAGAACATGATAGAGGCGTTTGCACAGGGTGTTGATATTCACACCGCAACGGCTGCCAAGATATTTGGAAAATCTCCACAAGAGGTTAGCTCTTCCGAGCGACGTGCTGCCAAGACTGCCAATTTTGGTATTATCTATGGAATTTCGGCTTTCGGTCTTTCGCAGCGATTGGGCATACCTCGCAACGAGGCGAAGGGTTTGATAGACGACTATTTTACTCACTTCCCAGGTGTGAAATCCTATATGGATAATGCTATAGCCGAGGCTCGTGAGAATGGATATGTCGAGACTATTTTCTCTCGTCGTCGTTTCCTTTCTGATATTACTTCATCGAATTCTCTCTCTCGCTCTTTCGCTGAGCGTAACGCCATTAACGCCCCTATTCAAGGTAGTGCGGCCGATATTATGAAGCTGGCTATGCGTAGAGTCTATGATAGTTTGAGAGAGGCCGCTCTTGAGAGTCGATTGGTGATGCAGGTGCATGATGAATTGGTGCTAGAGGTACCCCCTCACGAGATTGAAACAGTAAGCAATCTGCTTGTCGAAGCCCTCTCGGGTGCAGCAGCTCTTAGCGTTCCGCTAGATGTTGAAGTGGGTGTTGGCGATAGTTGGTTAGAGGCGCACTAGTGATGTTAGCCGCACACTATTCGTGTGTGCGCACTCCAACTCTTAGGCGAGCACTGCGAGCGCGTCCGTTCAGTTCGATCTCTTGGTCTGTGGGGACGATCGCGCGTCGAGTGACGAGCTTGTAGGGGGTATTTCCGCGACCGAAAAGGTCTTTCTCTATCTTCCCCTCTATATTTCCGCTACGCATAAAATTTTTGACCATCCTATCCTCCAATGAGTGGTAGGTGATAATGCTCAGCAGTCCGCCCTCTTTCAGGGAGCGTGTCGCTCCAGTGAGCATCATTTCCAGAACCTGCATCTCACGGTTTACCTCAATACGAAGGGCTTGGAAAAGCTTGGCATAGAATTTCTTATCACCAAACTTTGGAGTCGACTTTATCACCGCCTCACGTAGGTCTGAAATCTCGGCAAACTCTCTTACGTTCTCTCTAAAGGAGATAATATCCACCGCCATACGCATAGGTTTCTCCAACTCGCCATAGGCTCCAAGAACTCGTGCTAGCTCCTCTTTGGAGTAGGTGTTGAGGATGTCGGCTGCGGTGGTCGAACCACTTTGGTTCATGCGCATATCCAGCGGAGCGTCAAAGCGGAATGAGAATCCTCGCTCGGGAGTATCGAAGTGGTGGGATGAAACCCCCAAATCGCCCAAAATACCATCCACCCCGTCATAGCCCAACACTCTGAGATGGGAGCGCAAGAAACTAAAATTCGAACGCACCACCACCAGACGTTTGTCGTCGGGAGCATTGGCAATCGCATCGGCATCTTGGTCAAACGAAATTAGTCGCCCTTTCTTAGAAAGGCGGCTGAGGATCTCACGAGAATGGCCTCCTCCACCGAAGGTAACATCCACATAGACCCCATCGGGATTTATCTCTAGAGCGTCGACACTCTCTTTTAAAAGTACAGGTTGGTGATAATTTATTTCCATAATCGACAAAAATAACTATTTTTGCAGTATGGATACTATAGATTTATCAAAAATATTGGCAGCAAAAAATCCACGCCTTGCTCGATGGACCCCAAAATGGTTCGTCAGATGGCTTGAGAGGGTGATTTGCGTCCCAAAAATAAATTATCTGCTCACTAACTTTGGGCACATGCAACCGCTGGATTTTATACATGCCTCGCTAGATTATATAAAAGTGAGCTATAAGATTCATCTAAAGGGAAATATCGACCCCAACAAAAGATATATTTTTGTTTCGAACCACCCCCTTGGAGGATTGGACGGATTGGTGTTGTCGCTTGCGGTTTCGGAGATGGCTCCAAAGGGTTTCAAATTTGTAGTCAATGACCTATTGATGAAAGTCGAACCCTTGGCTCCTATTTTTGTCCCTGTGAATAAACACGGACGTCAAAGCACATCCTATGCTCAGAGCCACAAAGAGATGTACGAAGGCGAAGGGCAAGTGGTGTCTTTTCCTGCGGGTTTCTGTTCAAGGCTCATCGATGGGAAGGTTCAGGATGTACCCTGGAGAGCAACCTATATCCAAAAAGCCCAAGAGACAGACAGAGAGATAGTACCGATTTTTACTAGTGCATTGAACTCTAAGAAGTTCTATCGCATAGCAGCGTGGCGTAAAAAACTTGGTATCAAAGCGAATTTGGAGATGATTTTGCTGCCTCGCGAAATGTTCCGCCCCCACCAACACCTCGACATAGTCATTGGCGATAGTATCACTCTGGATAAATCGCTCACCACTAAGCAATGGAACCAAAAAATTAGAGAGGCGTGTTATTCTCTTGGCGAAGAATTTAAGACAAGAACAAAAATCCAAAAATAAATAAAACCATGGATAATCAAAAAGCCATCGAACTGCTTGAAAGCCTTAGCGAATATCCTCTCACGCAGGTGGGACTGTCCTCGACTAAGCTCACTCAAAAGATAGAGACTATGATGGAAGAACTCCCATCTATTGCCTCAGTTAGCGTCTACCCCTCTATGGTGGACGATGCTGGGGTAGCTCTGGG
>CAYJLL010000086.1:0-7543 GCA_964370955.1 uncultured Rikenellaceae bacterium
CACCCACTTCACCACGAGTAAACATACCAATAGAAAGAGCCAAACGCTCTTTGAAATCTCTATCACGATATGCCATCAGAGGGAACATCTTACCCAGATTCGAGAGGAAAGTCAGAATCAATACATGGATTGAAATCTCACCCCAACTCATCTGGGGGGTATTGGTCACGATATAGGCCGTTGTGCCATCTTCGCCCACAGGAGGAATAATATCACCAAAGATCAAAGGCGCACTCATACCCACAAGGAACATAAAGATATAAGATATAATATCGGCAACCTTAACGTCTATTTTCTTTTCGTCGTGTTTGGTTTTAATCACCATACCCAATACAAATGCTGGAAGCAAAACTTCGATATGAACCGAGCCCTCAGCACCGAAGTAATGAGAGGTAGTGTGGTAGATACCCTCGAACGAAAGAGCCAAAGCCATTGCAAATAGCAACAAGGCCCACCAACTTTGATTTATTCTAAAGGTATTGAGTTTCTTCCATGCAAAGACCAAACAGAAGGCAATCACAAGCAGGATGACAGCTAGCTTCCATTTCATACCTATCATCATAATCTGCAGTGGGATCATAAGAAGGATGGTATCAAGGTCGTCAAAAATTGCGAGAACTTGAGTTTTTTGGTAAATCCAGCTACGCTTTAGATTCGCTGCCGCCAACATCGTAAAGAGGATACCAGCCGAGGTCGGAGCCGCAAAACGGCTCAAAAGGAGATTTTCTTTCCATGCCTCCCAGCTCGAGAATGCTCCATCGGGCAGCAGGTACAGAAAATACAAACACACCAAGATCCATGGCACCGCAGCTGTTCCCATAGCGATGAAATAGTCGGTAGTGTAGCTACGCCAGCGTTTTTTGTCGAGCTCAAATTCTCGACCAACATTTATCATGATAAAAGCCAAGGCTACATAAAGCAACGCCGTGAGCACAGGCTTGACAGAGGCATACGATTCGGCACCCAAAGATTGAGGCACCACCTGAGATCCCACTAGACCTAGTATTAGAAAGAAGGAGAAGAGGATGATTTTTTTCACTAAAATTTAAATTTGCTTAAGTTAAAAATAATTTGCTAAGATTTTGAATCCGACAAAGATACAACTTTTTTTGTATTTTTTGCCATTGCGGGCTCAGAATTAGCGCAAGATCTTGAATTCGCCACTCAAAGAAAGCTTTATGATAGAGGAACTCTCGCCCGTGGCTCCACGAGCATACGATGAGTCAACTACAAAATCTACACCATCTTTCACCCTCTGGGATATATCACCAAAAGTCTTTGGAGTAGGCTCGCCCGAAATGTTAGCCGAAGTCGAAACCAACGGACGGCGGAATTTGCGAAGCAGGGCCTTGCAAAACTCATTTGAGGTCACTCGAATTGCTATGGTTTTCTCAGGCGGCAGAAGATTACTGGCAACCCCACAACCCTCGTCCAAGATCAGAGTCAAAGGTTTATCGTTCACCTCCAATAGTTGCCAAGCCACCTCTGGAACGTCCCTCACATAGCGCGCAACATCGCCAGCCTCTCTCACCAACACTATCATTGCTTTGTTGTCTTCTCGCTGTTTTAGATCGTATATTTTACGCACTGCCTCGGCATTGGTCGCATCGCAACCCAAGCCCCAAACAGTCTCAGTGGGATAGAGAATTATACCGCCACTTCCGAGCACCTCTAGTGCTTTTTCAATTTGTTCTTCCATGATTTTTTTACAATTTCCCACAAATATAGCGTATTTTCGGGTGTAAGCCAAACACGAGATCATAATTATTTAAACAAAAAAACTACCTTTGCGTATTATATCTCATCAAATATCCGTTATCATTATCAAAGGTCAATCAATATGAAAAACAGCCTGCGCGATTTCACCCCCAACCTTCTGCTTTCGCTAAAAAACTATAACAAAGAAAAATTCACCGCCGATCTGCTCTCGGGTATAATCGTTGGTATTGTCGCTCTACCCCTTGCCATTGCCTTTGGTATTGCATCGGGGGTTAGCCCAGAGAAAGGGGTAATCACAGCTATTATCGGGGGAGTTTTGTGTTCGTTTTTTGGGGGTAGCTCTGTTCAGATACGTGGACCTACGGGGGCATTTATTGTGATAGTCTATGGCATTATAGAGACTTTCGGTTTGCAAGGTCTGCTTGTTGCCACCACCATTGCGGGAGTGCTGCTAGTAATCATGGGACTACTCAAACTCGGGACCGTGATTCGCTATATCCCCTACCCAATCATCATTGGCTTTACAAGCGGTATTGCGCTAACTATTTTCACAACCCAAGTAGAAGACCTTCTGGGGCTTAACATCGCCCAAAGTTCGGGGGATTTTCTAGGCAAATGGGCTAGCTATTTTGATGCCATACACACCATCTCGTGGAGCTCACTCACGATTGGGGTGCTCACAATTCTTATTATTGTTTACCTGCCTCGCATCAATCGTCGCCTCCCAGGCTCGCTTGTAGCAATTGTAGGGGTAACCGTTGTGAGCTTTATCCTGAGAGAATATTTCGGCTACACTGCCCTGGAAACCATAGGCGATCGCTTCACTATTAATCCCGAGATACCTTCGCCCACTCCTCTGGAGATGGATTTTTCAACCATACGCCTACTGCTTCCCTCGGCGCTAACGATCGCCCTGCTGGGTGCTATCGAATCATTGCTCTCGGCAACGGTTGCCGATGGAGTCACGGGCGAGAAACACAATTCAAATACCGAGCTAGTGGGTCAAGGCATAGCGAATATCGTTTCGCCTCTCTTTGGCGGAATCCCCGTCACTGGAGCTATTGCTCGCACAATGACCAACATCAACAACGGCGGCCGCACCCCAATCTCGGGCATTATCCACGCCATTGTCTTGCTGTTGATCCTACTATTTTTGAGTCCATTGACCAAACACATCCCTATGGCAGCCTTGGCTGGAGTGTTGGTTGTGGTGTGTTATAATATGAGCGAGTGGCGCACAGTGCGCTCGCTACTTAAGAATCCAAAGAACGATGTAGCTGTATTGATTACAACGCTGCTCTTGACGGTGGTGTTTGATTTGACTATCGCTATTTTTGTGGGACTGCTGATGGCTATGGTCTTGTTTTTGAAGCGCGTTAGCGAGGCAACCAATATCTCGGTCGCCACAGAGCGCATAGACCTCAACGCGCAGGGCGAAACGCAGAGCCCCGAGCATATTCTCGATGTGCCAAAAGGAGTGGAGGTCTATGAGATTGACGGCCCTTTCTTCTTTGGAGTTGCCCAAAAGTTCGAATCAGTAGTTAAACGCCTGAGCGACAAGCCTCGAGTGAGAATTATTCGTATGCGACGAGTGAGTTTTATGGACTCCACGGGGATCTACAATCTGCGCTCCTTAGTAAAATCATCACACCACGACAATATCACCGTAATACTCTCAGGCGTAAGCACATCGGTGAGAGAAACTCTCACCAAAGCAGGCTTTGAAGACACCCTTCAAAGCAAGTTTATATGCCCCCACATCAATCAGGCACTAGAACTTGCGGGTAAATATATTGACTAGAAAAACTAAAAATTGGAAAAACAATAAATAATAATTACCTTTGCGGGGTTGTATACGATGCAGTTTTGAGATAACGCACGCGTGTATGGCTAACCCTGGAAATTAAGAAACTAAAAATTTATGACTAAGATACTAAACACCCTTACAATCCTCTTTGCTGTTCTTTCTTTCTCGTCATGCTCTGTGTACAACAAGCTCCTTAAAGAGGGCGACACCGAAACCAAGTATTCAGAGGGTAAAAAATACTACGACCAGAAAAAATACAAAAAAACCATAGCCCTGTTTAACAACATCTACGACGATATAATTGGAACCCCACGTGAGGACACCCTACTGTTCTATCTAGGAAAATCTTATTACAACGACCGCGATTACGCTACCGCTCAGGAGACTTTCGATAGCTACCGCAGCCGCTTTACTCGCTCAAACTTTGTTGAGGAGGCAGAGTTTTTGTACGCTATGTGTCACTACCGCTCGGTTTTGCCACAGGAGAAAGATCAAACTAGCACACGTCAGGCAATTATTGCTTTCAACGAATACCTGAACCGCTACCCTCAGAGCGAGCAGACCCCATTTATCCACGAAATGATAGAGGGACTCACAGAGCAGATCTATTTTAAGACCTACATGAACTCTGCGCTGTATCACAAACTCGGCCACTACAATGCTGCTATCACCTCGATGAGAGCCATCATTCAAGATCAGCCCGAGATCCCCTACCGTCAAGAAATGATGTATTTGATTGTTCGTTCGTGGTTCGATTACGCTGAGAATTCAATATTTGCACGCCAGTTGGAGCGCTACATGAAAATGATCGACGCCTACTACAACTACCAAAGTGAGTACCCAAATAGTAAACTCTTTGACAAGTCTCTTCAAGAGATGTTCGCAAAAGCAACAGAGTTTACATCTCAATATGGCACCCAAGCCCAAACAGCAAGCACTGTTGAGAGCGCCATCGAGGAGCACAGGATTAATATCGCAACGGCGAAAGAGGAGCTATTTAACGTAAACTCTAAAGAGGACAAAGACGAGTTGAAAGCAACGATCAAACACGAGCGTGAATCGATCAAAAAACTCAAAGACAACACAAAACAACAGAAAAAAGAGCTGAAAACCGAGGAGCGTATCAAGAAACAACTTGAAAAAGACGAGGCTAATGCCACAGCGGCTGAAAACCAGTTCTAAAGGCAACCTCTACCAGCTTCAAGGTTAAAAGCCAACGAGCAAACACTATCAAGAGTAAAACAGAAAATAAATATATATAAGTATAGCAATAATGGAACAGACGAAAAAACCTATCCCCACTAACACCACAACTCGCACCATCAGCGAACTAGATGAGCCAACTGGCAATATCTATCAGAGTGTAAACCTTATTGCACGCCGTGCAAACGAACTCTCGGCACAAACTAAAGCAGAGCTTGGACGCAAACTTCAGGATTTTGCTAACACCCCAGATAGTCTTGAGGAGACTTTCGAGAACCGTGAGCAAATCGACCTTTCGCGTCACTATGAGCGTCTTCCTAAGGCAGTCTTGGTTGCAACGGAGGAATTCCTTAGTGGCGAGCTTGCAAAGAGCAAACCTGAGCAGGAGTAATCCCCCCTCACACACATAAAGCTCTAAAAGCTTGAGAGCAAAATACATCTAAAAATCCTCATTGCAATACCCCAACTAAGGCTTTGCAGTGGGGATTTTACAACTTCTACGACAAAAGATACAGTTAGATTATGAATATTCTAGTTGGGATAACAGGCGGAATTGCTGCCTATAAGAGTGCCACGCTGGTGCGCGAACTAAAAAAGAATGGCGCAGATGTGAGAGTGGTAATGAGCGAGGCGGCAAAAGATTTTATCACACCCCTCACGATGGCTACCCTGAGTGGCAACCCCATTTTAATTGAAAATTTTGACCCTAGCAATGGGGCGTGGAACTCTCATATTTCACTGGGTGAATGGGCCGATTTATATGTGATTGCTCCCGCAACGGCCAACACTCTAGCGAAAATGACTGTCGGGGTGGCAGATAATCTACTACTTACAACCTATCTCTCAGCACGTTGCCCTGTTTGGGTTGCTCCTGCAATGGATCTGGATATGTATGCCCATCCAACTACCCAGCAAAACATCGAAACCCTGCGCAAAAGAGGGGTTGGAATCATAGAACCAGGGGAGGGTTTCCTCGCCAGCGGTCTTATGGGCAAGGGGCGAATGGCCGAACCTGAGACTATAGCCCGAACTATTATCACCTCTTTGAAATATCCCACAAAACAATTCGAGGGGATGCAGGTGATGATTACCGCAGGGGGAACGATAGAGAATATCGACCCTGTGCGTTTTATCTCAAACTATTCCAGCGGAAAAATGGGGCTTGCCATCGCTCATTTGATGGCACAAATGGGAGCTAAGGTCACTGTAGTAAAAGCTAACACCTCTGTGGAGATCCCTCAACACGAGAATCTTCAAATCATAGAGGCCCTCTCGGCCGAAGAGATGCACACTGCCGTCGAGGAGGAATTCCCTCGCTCGCAGATAGCTATTTTTGCAGCTGCAGTTGCCGACTACACTCCCAAGATCAAAGCCGACACTAAAATCAAACACAAGAGCGAAAACCTAGAGCTAACACTTGTGCCTACGGTGGATATAGCTTCGGCTATGGGCAAAATAAAGCGAGAGGATCAAATCACTATTGGTTTTGCGCTAGAGACTAACAACGAAAGGGAAAATGCCCTTAAAAAACTCAACGCAAAGAATCTTGACGCCATAGTTCTTAACTCCTTGCGCGATGCAGGGGCTGGTTTTGGAGGCGACACCAACAAGATTTCTATCATCTCTGAGGCTAGCTGCACCAGCTACGAACTAAAAAGCAAGGCTCAGGTGGCAGGTGATATCATAAACTATATTAGCACACTTCTTTAGAGAACAAAGACATTATGCTTAGGGGACTCACTATACGCAATTACGCAATCATCAAAGAGCTTGATATTGATTTTCAAGAGGGGCTCAATATTATCACAGGTCAAACTGGCGCAGGTAAATCTATCCTGCTTGGTGCCCTAGGGCTGCTGGGTGGTGCAAAAGCCGACACTTCGTTGCTTTTGGACCCCGATGCAAATTTGGTGATTGAGGCGAGCTTTGATATTTCGTCCTATGGACTAGAGGCCTTCTTCGAGGGCGAGGACATAGACTATAGTGATACTATCATAGTGCGTAGGCAGATTAACCCCAAGGGCAAAAGTCGAGGATATATCGAAGATCAACCCGTCACTATCTCAACGCTCAAAGAGTTGATGGGACGATTGGTTGATATTCACTCTCAACACCAATCATTGCTTATCTCGCAGAGGGATTTCCAAACTCGAGTTTTGGATAGTGTTGCGGGGCAACTCGAAGAGCTAGCACAATACAAAGGACACTATGATTCTCTGCGCTCTAAAGAGCGAGAGCTCGCAGCCCTTAGAGAATCGATTATCACTCAAAGGCAGCGCGAGGATTTGCTGAATCATTACAGCTCTGAGATTGAGAATCTAAAAATCGCAACTGGCGAGGTTCAGACTTTAGGCGAGGAACTTGAGATGTTGCAAAATGCTGCAAACATAGCCGAAGGTGTTTCGGCAGTCTATTCAATGGCAGATGACGATGAGAATGGTTTTTTGAGCCTTATTCATCGCTCGATGGGCCAACTCGCTAGCGTCAAAAAATACTACGCACCTCTGGAGGAGCTCTACGAGCGTCTCAATAGTTCTTATATAGAGTTGAAAGACATCTCGAGTGAGAGTTTCGACATTGCTCAAAAGATGGAATTAAACCCCGAGCGCGCGGAGCAGATAGAAGAGAGATTGGATGCTATCAATAATCTTATCCACAAACACAATCTATCCTCACAGCAGGAGCTAATGGATTTTTTCGAGCAAATTAACGAAGAACTTTTCGCTCTTGGTCATCAACAAAACAACCTAGCGGATTTATAAAAAGAAATTGAGACTCAAAAGGCACTAGTGGAAAAACTAGCAGCCCAGATTA
>CAYJLL010000087.1:0-7543 GCA_964370955.1 uncultured Rikenellaceae bacterium
GTAAATTCTTGAGAGCTTAGTTTTAGTTTCTCTTTCGAAAAATCAACATCTGCCATCGAGTTCATCGGTATCAAATGAATATGAGCATGAGGTACATCCAAGCCCAAAACTACCACTGCAACACGCTCGCAGGGTATCTCTTGTTTAATACGTGCAGCTACTTTTTGGGCAAACTGCATCATCTCGCCAAGCAGTTCACTGGGGAGGTCAAAAATATAGTCTATCTCCACCTTAGGCACAACAAGGGTGTGTCCTTTAGATAGGGGGTTAATATCGAGGAAAGCGAAAAATTTATCGTCCTGAGCCACTTCGTAACAGGGGATTTCGCCTTGTATGATGCGTGTAAATATAGATGCCATTTTCAAAAATTGATTAATCAAAAATTAATTGTGAGGTATGTTAGCCGCAATGTGCTTAAGAATATTTTCGGTTGAGTATCTCGCTATAGATCACAGCCTCTCGCAATGAAATATTGCCTTTAAGAGTCTCCGCGAAACATGGCTGTTCGGTTGGCTCTTGTGAGATTTTGGGTGATTGCTCTTTTGAAGCATCTACGATTTCACTCTGGGGCGAACTCTCGATCATTGAATAAGACGAAACAAAGGCTGTCGAGCTGCGCCCTTTTTGCCATTGCTCGTAGATGGATTCGCCACCTTCTAACTCCTTAGAATGTAGGGTCTCTAGAGATTGAGGCTCTTCTTTAGGAAGCTCTAAGCTCTGTCCTTCGAGTGATTGGGCCTGCGGGGTGATGGCCTTTTGCTCTGAGGTTGGATCCAATTCAGATTGCTCTGTTTGCTCCACAGGATCATCAGAGAGAAACTTACGCAAAACCTCCTCCATAGAACTCTCTTCGTGAGAGTCTGGCGTTTGAGATTTTTGCTTTTGTTGTTTTTTCATCTTGTTCTCGTAATACTTTGAGATGACTGAAATCAACACTGCAGCAAGCAGTAAAACAATAGTTTTTGTATCCATAGCTCAAGGTTTTATTTTGCAGTTGTATTCTCGATTCTCACCACTTTATCCACGCCTTTAATTTGCTGAACCTTCTTCATGATGTGGTGCAGGTCTTCGTTATTGCGAACATACAGACTAATGCGTCCATCAAAAACCCCATCATAACTTTGGAAGTCAAGCGCACGAATATTCACATTCAATTCTCCTGTGATAACCTTCGATACCTCCATCAAAATACCCATACGATCCATTCCACGGAGCTCAATTATCGAAAGATAAGACATCGCCTTCTCGCGCGACCATTTCACCTCCACTATATTTTCACCATGACCTGCTGCAAGTTTAATTGCATTGACACAGTTTTTCTTATGGAGAGTTACCATCTCGGTTGATGCATCCTTAAAACCCACAATCAAATCGCCTGGGATAGGTCTACAACACTCCGCAATCAATACGCCATCGCTACCATCAACCTCCGACACCTCGCTTTTGGATTCTGAAGTATTATTACCTTTCCCCCTACCAAAGAGTTGGAGAGTCCAATATTTGACAAGCTTAGAGGCTGCATTGTGTTTGAGTATCGAATCAACATTATCAAGAGTGATAGCCCCCATCCCGAGCTTATTGTAGAACTCCTCACGAGAGCTACAATCATAGGCTGGTAGAAGTTTTTCGAATATTCTTGCTTGAATTTTAATGTGGCGAGTAGACATGGCTTGGATAAAAATATCCTTTCCTATCTTAATATTTTGAGCTGAGTTTCGGCGAAGATAATTGCGAATATGGTTGCGAGCCTTGCCAGTTTTGACCTGCGAAATCCAACTATACTGCGGAGTGGTAGTATCCGAGGTAAGTATCTCTACCTGATCGCCCGAATTGAGCGTTGTGAAAATTGTTCGCAATCGGTGGTTAATGCGCGCTCCGATGGCGTGGTTGCCAATTTTAGAGTGAATCTCATAGGCGAAATCCAACACAGTAGAACCCTTTGGCATAGTTCGTGAATCACCCGTTGGGGTGAAAACTACAATCTCTGAAACCTGAAGATTCAGCGAGATATTGTCCAAAAATTCACTTGCATCTTCCACTGGATTTTCAAGCGCCTCACGAAGTTGTTCGAGCCAGATATCTAGCTCGCCATCACGATTTTGCGCTCTCTCGTTTGCTTTATATCGCCAATGTGCAGCAAAACCTCTTTCGGCAATATCGTTCATCCTCTCAGAGCGAATTTGCACCTCGGCCCACACTCCTCCTGGCCCCATTAGGGTACAATGGAGAGCCTCATAGCCGTTTGCTTTAGGAGTATTTACCCAATCACGCAGTCTGTCATGGTTCGATTTGTACACATCAGTAATAAGAGAATATATATGCCAACACTGCGATTTTTCGGGCACCATCATAGATGGTTTAAAAACTATGCGAATCGCGAAAAGATCATAGATTTGACTCTACCTGAAATTTCAAAATCTATATCGTTCTGTTTGAGTTTTTCAATCAGAGGGGAATTAAAACTCTCAATAAATTGCTGACGATAACTATCAGAGGCCTTTAGTTTCGATTTAATATCATAATATTCCTCAGGGAAGCGATATTTAAGCGAGAGATCTTCCAACTCGCTTTTGATCGTATAGAGACCCAAACGATGGGCTAGGGGAGCGAATAGATAGACTGTCTCACCTGCTATTTTCATCTGCTTGTGCTGAGGCATAGACCCCAGAGTTCGCATATTATGGAGCCTATCGGCAAGCTTGATGATAATCACTCGAACGTCGTCCGAGAGCGTCAGTAGCATCTTTTTGAAGTTCTCAGCCTGCAAAGATGAGCCTTCAGCAACAACGCCAGAGAGTTTGGTCAGACCCTCGACCATGCGTGCGACTTTCTCACCGAAACGTTCTGCGAGATCCTCTACAGTATAGTCAGTATCCTCCACCACGTCGTGGAGTAGGGCGGCCTGAACGGATTTTACTCCTAGGCCCACCTCGGCAACCACAATTTTGGCCACCGCAATGGGGTGGATAATATACGGCTCGCCTGATTTACGCTTCACGCCAGCATGGGCGTGATTTGCAAATTCGAAGGCTGCTCGAATTCTATCCAAATCTCCCTCTTGTTTACACACTGTCTCACAGGACTTCAATAAATCCTCGAAGCGTCTCTCAACGAGTTGTTCTCCCATTAAACTTGAATCATTACGATGTGGTACTGACATTTTATGCTCTCCTTTCCATAGGCAAACCTATTTTATTTAAATTTAGGCTCACTTGCCAATGAATATTGATAATCAAAACAGACTTAAATGACCTCCTTTATAGATCATTATTATTCAAAGCCGCACGAACTTTAGTTTCTAGTTCAGCTTGAAGCTCCAAGTCGGTATTGAGCAGTTCCTTCACAGCCTCGCGACCCTGAGCAAGCTTGCGCTCGCCATAAGAGAACCACGATCCGCTCTTTTTAATCACGTTATACTCAACTCCAAGGTCTATTATTTCGCCAACTTTCGAGATACCCTCCCCAAAGACGATATCAAACTCCGCTTTGCGGAAAGGAGGTGCCATTTTGTTCTTAACGATTTTCACTTTAGTGCGGTTACCCGTCTGAGAATCACCGTCTTTGATGCTGGTTCCCTTGCGCACATCCACACGGATAGAGGCATAGAATTTTAGAGCGTTACCTCCAGTTGTTGTTTCAGGATTACCAAACACAACGCCGATTTTGTCACGCAACTGATTGATAAAAATACAAGTGGTTTTGGTTTTGCTGATAGTCGAAGTTAGTTTACGCAATGCCTGTGACATCAAACGAGCATGAAGACCCATTTTCGATTCTCCCATATCACCTTCAATTTCTGCTTTTGGAGTAAGAGCCGCCACAGAGTCAATAACAACGATATCAATCGCACCGCTACGGATCAAATGATCGGCAATCTCTAGCGCCTGCTCACCATTGTCAGGCTGGCTGATTAGAAGATTCTCAATATCCACACCTAGCTTCTTTGCATAGGTTGAGTCAAATGCATGCTCCGCGTCGATAAATGCAGCAATACCGCCTTCTTTTTGCGCCTGAGCGATCGCATGGATAGCTAGAGTGGTTTTACCCGATGATTCAGGGCCGTAGATTTCAATAATACGCCCTTTTGGATAGCCGCCAATACCCAGTGCAATATCCAATGCAATAGACCCCGACGGGATCACTGGTATATTCTCCTCGACTGGTCTATCGCTCATGCGCATGATTGCACCCTTACCAAAGTCCTTCTCTAGTTTATCCATCGCCGCTTGAAGCACTTTTAGTTTCTCGGGCGATGCTGTCGCTGTTTTAGTTTTATCTGCCATTTTTTATGTATTTTTATTTTTTTAGTTATAACTCTCTAGTATTTGATCGAAGTGATCTTTTGTGCGTACTTTTTCAAAAATTCGCTCGATAACGCCTTGCTTTGTAATCACAAAACTCTTACGAATAATTCCCATATATTCTCGTCCCATAAACTTCTTCAACCCCCATGCGTCATAGCTTTCACACAATTCATGCTCGGTGTCAGCCAACAGAGTGAAGGGCAAAGAATGCTTCTCGATAAACTTCTGATGGCGAGCGGCACTATCTGCGCTTACACCAACAACCTTAAAGCCACGCTCAAGTAGCTCCGCATAACCATCTCTCAATGAACACGCCTCGGCTGTACACCCCGGGGTGCTGTCCTTAGGGTAAAAGTAGAGTATCAAACGATCGCAATCACTCAGCAGGCTATCCAGCGTATGAGTAGCGCCATTTTGATCTTGTGATGTAAAATCGGGGGCTTTATCGTTAATCTGTAACATATTTTCTATCGTTTTAGCGGTGAATCTGGCTCGCTAGCCATATGGTTGAAGAACAGTTTATCAAGCAGACGAGGTGCGAATTTTTTGAGGATATTGGTCGCTCTGCCGTTAAAATCCATCAGCAGCGATCGCTTTCGCTTGGCTGTTGCTCTCACTACACGGCGTGCTACTTCGCTAGCTGTCATCATTTTACCCTCCTCGCGTGGTGATTCTCCCTGAGCTGAGCCATCGGCTGTAAGCGCCGAGAATCTAACATTACTTTCGACAAATCCCGGAGCCGCTATCATCACATGCACCCCCTTGCGAAGGTTCTCGATGCGTATGGTTTCCAAAAATCCGTGCATCGCATATTTACTTGCTGAATAGCCCGTTCTTGCTGGCAAGCCATGATAACCAGCAACAGAAGATATGCCAATAATCGAACCCTTTGAAGCCTGAATGTAGGGTAGAGCAAACTTAGTGCAGTTCACTGTTCCCCAGAAATTTACATCCATCAATCTATGCAACACATCCAAATCAACATCATCGAACAGCGCACGCATCGAAAGTCCAGCATTATTCACCAACACATCAACCCTGCCAAATTTTTCAACTGCCTTATTAACAGCATTTTGACAATCTTCGACTGAAGTCACATCACACTTAATCGCAAGGTGATCTCCGTCAAACTCTTCCACACTTTTCGTAAGTTTATCTATACTTCGAGCAAGCATAACCACACTAGCACCCGCTTGGGCAAATTGCCTTGATATTTCAAGCCCTATACCCGAGGACGCCCCAGTTACAATGACTACTTTTCCTTCAAAATTTTTCATAGCTCAAAGGTACGATTTTTTTCCTATAGTTCCAATTTTAATCCGTCGTAAGCCAATTGAACACCCTCTGCAAGCCCTTTTGTCACCTCACTGTGCAGTCCCATTTGATGAGAAATGTGGGTTAAGTAAGCCCTCTTGGGATTGACCTTCGAAATTAATTCCAATGCCTGAGAAAGAGTAAAATGAGAAGTATGGTTATCCTGGCGCAAAGCATTAACCACTAACACTTCAACGCCGCTTAATTTAAGCACTTCTTCATCATCAATAGCATCGAAATCTGTCAAGTAAGCAAGCCTACCTATTCTAAATCCATAGACCTCAAAATAAGAGTGCGAGCCGCGAATCGGCATCACCTCCACACCGCCCACCATAAATGGCGAGTTAGAGAAGTTATGAATCATCACTTTAGGCACACCTGGATAATCCGCCCTATCAAAAATGTAATCAAACATCCTGCGAAGCGCCCCCTCGACAGTGGTAGTACAATAGATACTAGTGGGCTCTTTTTGAAAATAATTGTAAGAGCGAATATCATCCAATCCACCGATATGATCCCTATGTTCGTGGGTAAATAAAATTGCATCCAAACGATTAATATTCTCGCGCAAAGCCTGATAGCGAAAATCCATTGAGGCGTCAATAACTATCTGCAGATCGCCAATTTTCAAGGCTACCGAACAGCGCAAGCGTTTATCACGAGCATCATTTGATCGACACACATCACACCCACAAGCAATAACAGGCACACCTTGCGATGTACCTGTTCCTAAGAATGTTAGCTCAATTTTCGTTTCGCTCATAGTGATATTTTTCACACAAGAACCCCTCGCCTTAGACAAGATTAAGTTCCGCTTTGATTTTATTGATCTTCTCAACCAAAACAACATTTGCCGCCTCAAAGCCTTCCACATCACTAAGCTCACCCTTCACACCGAAATAGAACTTAATCTTCGGCTCGGTTCCAGATGGGCGAGCCGACACGATGGTTTTACCCTCGGTAACAAATTGCAGAACGTTCGATTTGGGTTGATCGATAACCTCAGTGCGACCATCAGCATAGCTCACACTTTGCGCTTGGTAGTCACGCACTTCAATCACTTTCTCGCCGCATATTTCTTTTGGTGGGTTAGCTCTCAAGTCGCTCATCATTTGGGCAATTTCAGCAACCCCACTCTGACCTGGCTTAGTGATAGAAATCAAATCCTCCTTATAAAGTCCGAATTCCACATAGATATCCAACAACAACTGCCAAAGCGTTTTACCTTGATCTGCCGCCCAAGCAGCACACTCAGCAAGCATACACAGCGAAGACACAGCATCTTTATCCCTAACAGCATCGCCCACCAAGAAACCAAAGCTTTCCTCGCCACCTGCGATAAACTTCTTCTTACCTTCGTTTTTAGCAATTATTTCGGCTATATACTTAAAGCCCGTGAGCACGTTATAATGCTCAACACCAAAGCCTTCAGCAATATCACACAACAAATCAGTAGTAACAATAGTTTTCACAATAAATTGATTTCCATCAACCTTGCCTAACTCCTTCCAACGACGACACAGATAGTAAGTCAATAGTGCCGCCGATTGATTACCGTTTAGAAGCACAAACTCTCCATCGTCATTGCGCACTGCCACCGCCTGACGATCGGCATCAGGATCAGTCGCCATCACAAGGTCAGCACCCACTTCTTGAGCCTTTTCAACCCCCATTTTCATTGCTGCAGGTTCTTCTGGGTTCGGAGATTTCACTGTTGGAAAATTACCATCGTTTACGTCTTGCTCTGGGACATTGTAGATATTAGTAAAACCACAACGCTTCAAAGCGGCAGGCACAAGCCTCACACCCGTTCCGTGAATAGGGGTGTAGGCAATCTTAAAGCTATTATTACGCTCAACAGCATCTTTCGAAAGCGACAAACCCTCTATCATATCTAGATAAAGATTATCCATCTGCTCACCAAT
>CAYJLL010000088.1:0-2257 GCA_964370955.1 uncultured Rikenellaceae bacterium
TAAGGCGCAAGGCAAGAAACTGTATATCGCCCATTGCGAGGATGAAAGCTCGAAGGTAGAACTGAAAGATAAGCTAAGCAGTGGCGATGAATCTTTGATTTTGATAGGGCCTGAGGGTGATTTCTCGCCCGACGAGGTTGCTTTGGCCCACGGAGCTGGCTTTCAGAGCGTCTCTTTGGGCACTACTCGCCTGCGCACTGAAACCGCAGCGCTCTATGCCGTTATGGCAGCCTCGATAGTGGAACGTGCCTAAGTGTGAGCCGAATGATTGCCCGTACGGCTAGCACCTGCTATAGCTCGTTAGGGCGAACCGCAAGGGGCGTGTAGCTGGCTTGACCTTTAGGTGAAGACGGCCGCCCCTGTGGGGTGCGGTGCGCCCGTCTATGGTTTGCTTTTTAAGGGATGTGCCTGCATAGTGATGCAGAGCGTCTATTTTCCATGAAATAATCGCTCGTGCCTGAGATTGAGCCAAATGATTGCCCGCGTCCGCTCGGACGCAGAGCGCCTTTATGGATTCTATCCTACGAAACCATTGCCTGTGCGGTGCGCCCGTCTATGGTTTGCTTTTTAAGGGATGTGCCTGCATAGTGATGCAGAGCGTCTATTTTCCATGAAATAATCGCTCGTGCCTGAGTTCGAGTCAAATGATTGCCCGTACGGCTCGCATCTGCTACAGATGCGAGTTAGATAGAAAAATAATTTTCGGGATTAACTGCGACGCCACGTATCCAAAACTCAAATTCCAGTACAGAAGAGCTGTCTTGCGCATCTCCGCACTCTCCTATTACTTGTCCGCCTTTGACTCTGCTTCCCACGCTGGTGAGCAGGCGGTGTACTCCTCGGCAGATCGTAATCATATCGCCAGAGTGTTGAACCACTATCGTGTAGCCCGACTCGACATACCACTGGGTTGAGATTACCACGCCATCCATCGACGCGAGTACAGCACCTCCAGGGGGTGGTGAAATTGTCACTCCAAAATGATTCTCACTAGGATCAAAAGCCTCGACAATTAGCCCTAGCGATGGCGCTGTGAATTTGAAAGTCACTTGATTTTGAGTGCGTAGGCTCTCGGGTGAACTTAGAGTATCGCTGCTGTACTCTTCTCTCAAAAGAGAATCGAGAGCCGATCGACCAATAAAACCTCCTGCCTTAGAAACCTCCTTAAGCGAATCTATACTGCTGGAGGGGACTCCACCATCAAGCACCAAGAGCATATCATTGTAGTAGGTGTTCCACTTGCTGAGTTCGTTTTCCATCGAGTCGAGTTTCTTTATATTATCGAGCAGTAGAGCCCTTGAGCTAGCGCCAGGGTTGCCAGGGGCGAGGTCAAAGATAGGGGTGTAGAGCACTAAAGCCAAAGCGCCCGCCACCATTGCCCCGAAGAGCATTAGAGCCCCGAGGTAGATTTGCCAGCGGCTAACCATTACTCGCCACAGTTCACGTCCTGAGCGTATGTCTCGCAGCGATAATTTATTGCGATGTAGGAAGTAGGAGCTAAAATTTATTTTCATAGGTGTATGTGGGGCTTTTTATTTTGCAAAGTTAGTTTTTTTTTATATGTTTGTATTGGCTTTCGTGCAATTTATGCAAGAATGAAGATAGAAAATATAAACATTTAAATATACTAACGATGAAACCTACACTTGTAGTATTAGCAGCCGGAATGGGCTCACGCTATGGCTCACTCAAACAAATCGATGGGGTTGGACCCAACGGAGAACCAATTATTGAGTATTCAATCTTTGACGCCATTCGTGGTGGCTTTGGAAAAGTGGTCTTTGTGATCCGCAATTCGTTTGCCGAACAGTTCAAAGCAGCACTAAACCGTGATAAATTCCAAGGCAAAATCGAGGTCGAGTATGTGTTCCAAGAGCTAGACTGCCTGCCTGAGGGTTATTCACTGCCCGAGGGACGTGAGAAGCCATGGGGAACTAATCATGCTGTGATGATGGCCGCAGGGGTGGTTAATGAGCCTTTTGCGGTGATTAATGCCGATGATTTCTATGGTCAAGATGCTATCGCTAAGATGGGCGAATACCTCACAAGCGTTGGGGGCGAGACTGGAAAATATGCGATGGTGGGCTATGAGGTGAGCAAGACTCTCTCGGAGAATGGTACTGTGAGCCGTGGTGTGTGTGAGGTGGATGCAGATGGCCTGTTGGCTGGTATGGTCGAGCGCACCAAAATCGAGCGTCAGGATGGTAAAATCGTGTTTATCGAAGAGGATGGTGTACATCCTTTGGCAGAGAATGCG
>CAYJLL010000088.1:2267-7536 GCA_964370955.1 uncultured Rikenellaceae bacterium
TTTGGTTTTACACCTGATTATTTCGAACATTCAGAGAGTATCTTCAAAGCATTCTTGGATGAGAATATCAATACGAACCTAAAGGCTGAATACTTCATTCCTCTAGCGGTGAATGAGCTAATTGGCAACGGTACAGCAACAATGAAAGTTCTTAACACCACCAGCGATTGGTTTGGTGTGACCTATAAGGAAGACAAGCCAGTGACAGTTGCAAAAGTTGCTGCGCTAATCGAGGCTGGAGTCTATCCAAACAAACTTTTCTAAGGTTCTTTTTACTTCGCTTTTCAATTTCTCCGCTACGTTACATAGTTGCAACTATGCGCCTTATGCAAGAAATCGAGAATCAAAGCAAAACACCCATAGATAGAAAATACTAACCCAAAACTTAAATTACAGTAAAAATATATGGATATCGAACAAGTGATATGGGGAGCAACCACCGAGGGTGAACCCATTGTGCTCTATACGATGACCAACTCTAAGGGCGAGTGGGTTAAACTCACCAACCTTGGTGCCACTATTGTGGGCGTTGGAGTGAAAGACAAAGACGGCGTAGTGGGCGATGTGGTGCTGGGCTATAAAGATTGGCAAAGCTACCAAGGCGATGGCGCGGCGATGGGTAAATCTGTCGGCCGCTATGCTAATCGTATCGCACGAGGTAAATTTACTCTCGATGGAGTAGATTATCGCTTGGCTATCAATAACGGCCCTAATGCGTTGCACGGAGGCCCGACGGGTTTTCAAAACCGCATTTGGCAGAGTAGAGTAGAGGGCGACCGTGTGGTTTTTAACTACGTGAGTACCCCTGGCGAAGAAGGTTATCCAGGCGAATGTGGCGTGGAGGCATGCTACGACTGGGATAACGAGGGCAACCTTGAGATCACCTACTTTGCAAGCACAGACTCTGCAACTATCGTGAACCTTACAAACCACGTCTATTTCAACCTCAAAGGTGACGGACAAGGCACCATCGAGGATCATCACCTACAATTAGCTGCCGAAAAATGGCTGCCAACCGACTCAGTGCAAATCCCAACGGGTGAGCTAGCAGCGGTTGAGGGTACGCCTATGGATTTCCGTACAAGCACAGTGATCGGCTCTCGCATTGAGGATGACTTCGAGGCTCTGAAAATCGGCAAAGGTTACGATCATTGTTGGGCAGTAGACGGATGGGAAAAAGGCAAGATGAGCTACGCAGGCGAGCTTTACAGCGAGCAAAGCGGACGCTATGTAAAGGTTTCAACCACCCAAGTGGGCATACAAATCTACACAGGCAACTGGCTCGAGGGCTCGCCCGAGGGAAAGCACGGAGAGTATGTCGATCGCAGTGGAGTGGCGCTTGAGTGTCAGGCTTTTCCTGACAGCCCCAATAAAGCGAACTTCCCAAGCGTGGAACTTCGCAAAGGCGAGGTCTATGAGCAGCACATAGTCTATAGCTTTGGAGTGAGATAATCTTTAGCTTCTTTTTCTGTAAAATATGAATAAAGAAAACAAACAATAACTAATTAACTAACACAAATTTAAAACAAAATGAATCAAACAAAACAAGTTTCCTACACAGGGCCATTTATTACAATGGTAGCCCTGATGGCATTGATCGGCTTTCTGACGGTGCTTAACCAGCAGTTCCAGGTGCCTCTTCAGTCGGCTTTCCTTTCGGAGGCAGGTGAGATGAAAAACACTCTGACAACTCTTCTTACCTTCACCTTCTTCCTTGCCTATCTAGTTATGGGTATTCCCTCGGCTAAAATGGTCGAGAAGCGTGGCTACCGCTCAACGCTAGTTATCGCTCTATTTATCCTAGTTGGTGGTCTTGGGCTATTCGAACTATCGGCATGGGAATTCCAGGCAATGGGCAATACAGTAGCAATGGGTGGGGCGACTATCCCAGTGGCTTACTTTATTTTCCTTCTAGGCTCGTTTGTAGTGGGTACGGCGATGACTTTCCTTCAGGTGGTTGTTAACCCTTACCTAGTGGCTTGTAACGTGAAGGGTACTTCGGACATTCAGCGTCAGAGTATCGCTGGTGCTGCAAACTCAACTATGACCACTATCGCTCCTTTCTTTGTGGCTTACGTAATCTTCTCAGGTCAAGATATGAGCTCTGTGCAAATTGGTTCTGTGATGGTTCCATTTGGTGTTTTGATGGCTGTAGTAGCTGTTCTTGCAATTGCTCTTACGAAAGTTAATCTTCCTGATATCCAAGGTACAACTTCTAATAAAGACGAAAAACTTCCAGGTTCGGTGTGGAGCTTCTCTCACCTAGCGCTTGGTGTTGTTGCTATCTTTATGTATGTGGGTGTTGAGGTTTGCGTGGGTGCAAACATCAATCTATTTGCTAAGGATCTAGGTGGTACTTTCGCTGAGAATGCAGCTATGATGGCAGCCCTTTACTGGGGTGGTATGTTGGTGGGCCGTTTGTGCGGTTCGTTCGTTAGTACTATTCCTGCTCGCACTCAGTTGGTATTTACCTCTGTAGCTGCTGGAGTTTTGGTAACAGCCGCAATGTTGATGGCAAATCCATGGTTGTTGGTAGCAATGGGTCTTTTCCACTCTATCATGTGGCCAGCGATCTTCGCTCTTGCGATGAAAGGTCTTGGTCGCTACACCGCAAAAGGCTCTGGAGCCTTGATGCTAGGTGTTGTGGGTGGTGCTGTACTTCCATTCGTACAAGGTATCACCGCTGATGCAATCGGATCGTGGGACATGACTTGGACTATCGTTCTTGTGGGTGAAATCTACCTACTTTACTATGCTCTAGTTGGTTCGAAAGTGAAAAAATCTGATAACTAGAATCCTTATATCTAATCACACATATAAAAGGGAGGGTCATCTTTTGAGTTCTCCCTTTTTTTTAACTAATCCAAAAATAATTATATGAACCTACAAACAATTAATGACAAATTTGCAGAGCTATACGGCGAAGCAGGTCGAGTTTATGCCTCTCCTGGGCGTATTAATATCATCGGAGAGCACACCGACTACAATGGTGGCTTTGTGCTTCCGGGTGCAGTAGATAAAGGCATGGTAGCTGAAATTAAATTCAATGGCACCGACAAAATCCGTGCTTTCGCATTGGATCTAGGCGAGTCAGCAGAATTTGCTTTTGCCTCTGACGCTGATGCCCCTAAGGAGCACTGGGCGAAGTATATCTTCGGAGTGGTACGTGAGCTAACAAAGCGTGGTGCAACTATCCCTGAGGGCTTCGATACCGTTTTTGCTGGTGATGTGCCTCTAGGTGCAGGTATGTCTTCTTCGGCTGCCTTGGAATCTACCTATGCATTTGCTCTAAATGACATGCTTACGCTTGGTTTTGAGAAGATGGAACTTGCTCGTGTGGGACAATCGACCGAACACAACTATGTTGGCGTAAAATGCGGCATTATGGATCAATTCGCTTCTATCCATGGTAAGGCAGGTCACTTGATGAAACTTGACTGCAAGAGCGGCGAATTTGAGTATGTTTCTTTCGATCCAGAAAGCCATGGCTATAAAGTATGTTTGGTTGACTCTTGCGTGAAGCATGAGTTGGTTGACTCGCCATACAATCGTCGCCGTGAGAGCTGTGAGCGTGCAGTGGCTGCCATCCAAAAACGTCACCCAGAGGTGGAGTTTATGCGTGATGCAGAGATCGCATGGCTTGATGAGGTGATAGGCGAAATCACACAAGAAGATTATATCCGTGCGCTTTATGCTCGCCAAGAGGTTGATAGACTTCAGGAGGCTTGTGAGGCTATGGAAAAAGGTGATTACGAGACCGCAGGTCGTCGTATGTATGGTACTCACATTGGAATGAGCGTGCTGTATGAAGTATCGTGCCCTGAGCTAGATTTCATTAACGAGGTGGCTCGTGAGTGTGGTGTTAGCGGTTCACGCGTGATGGGTGGTGGCTTTGGTGGCTGCTGTATCAACGTTGTGAAGGCTGACAAGTATGACAACTTCATCGCAACTGTTTCAAAGAAATATAAAGCGAAATTTGGTATAGACTGTAAAGTTTACCCTGTGGTTATTTCGGATGGCGCACGTCGTCTAGTGTAACCTTATTTAGCGGTATATATGTTAAGAGGCACTCCTATTGGAGTGCCTCTTTTTTTTGCCTATACCTCTATAGTTCAGTTTAACTGAATCCCTTCAGCCCCATTGCTAAGAAAGCTGATGCTTGCAATCATCGCTGCTCCAGCTCGGAGTGCGGTGCGCACGGCTATTGTTTCGTAGTTTTTTATGTTATCGCACTTGAAAATGACCGGTTTCGCTTGGTGCTCGAGTTCGTGATCGTTTTCAAACTCAGTACCAAGGGGTTTATTATTTTTCAGTTTAACTTCTTATTTCTAGCGTGCGGATGATACCTTTATTTGACTCTTGCAAACCACCGCTGCTCCAGTTCGGAGTGAGGTGAGTACAGTTATGGTCTATTGTTCCATGGTCTATGCCCTTGTCGTGCACGCCTGCACTTACTAGTGGGACAGTGGTGATTTATCTTCTCAGGTTTGCTTTTTAGGTCGAAGCGAACACAGGGTGTTGTCTCTAACGTTACTTCCACTTCTTTGGCTTGGGCTCAAGATGGGGCTTAGCCTAAATACAAAAAGAGACAACCTCGCACTGAGGCTATCTCTTATATATTTGTGTATTCCTATTTGTGGAGTTGTAGCTCCTTAGGATTACATCCTTTCACTAAATTCATTGTTCTTAACTTTTCCCGTTTTAGCATTGGGGCAGCAGAGAACTAAACCTAACTAAAAATTAGGCGCCAATAAAGTTAGGCGATAGAGTTTACGTGAAGCTGTAGGCTACTAGCATAGTTTGAGCTGCTTCTTTTTCGGTAGTGTTACGAAGAGCTTTAACTGCGTTACGAGTAGTTTTGAAGTAGTATTTGTTGTGCACACGACGCTTTTCGTTCTGACGGATGCGTTTTTTAGCTGACTTGTGGTTTGCCATTGTTTCTTTCTAAGTTAAAAAAAGGAGAACGCTAGTGGGGTATCTCCTTCTTAAGTAATTCGTTATGTTTTTTAGTAGCCCGTAGGGGAATCGAACCCCTCTTTTAAGAATGAAAATCTCATGTCCTAACCGATAGACGAACGGGCCATTAATTGCTTTTTGCGAGGGCAAAGATAGAGTGATTTTTTTTACTGTGCAAGAAAATCACAAAATATTTTTAAAAAAACTTTGCTCAAAACAAATCGCAATCCATTTAAAAGCGTGTGGGTTAATTACTTAGCTCTTTTTCGGCGTTCAAAAATTTTTCGAACCCAAATTGCTCAATAACCTGCTC
>CAYJLL010000089.1:0-7430 GCA_964370955.1 uncultured Rikenellaceae bacterium
ATGCCTATACCTATATTAAAAAGGAAGATGATGATCTAAGCGAACCAACGGACGAGAATCGCTCGCTCGAGGATCTACAAGCAAGCTATATGGGGCGCAAGCAGCCATCTATCTTTATTTCGGCACGCCAAAAAATTGGAGTCCCAAAGCTTCGTGATGACCTCTATAAAATGGTGCGCGAAGTTAGCAGTGGCCGCTTCCCTTTCAATAACTTCCTCTGGTAGGGTGCGAGCCGCACGGGCAATCTTTTGGCTCTAGCAGAGCTTTTTTAAGCTCATTGTCCGCGAGATTCTCACCCATTTATACCAATTGACCATGGGGGTATGCACATCTATTTGTGCATACCCCCACTTTTGTTTGTACTATTTCAGGCCTATCATCTTGCGCAACTCATAGAGAGTATCTAGCGCCTCACGAGGGCTAAGAGAATCTAGATCTAGGCTCTGGAGTTCTTCTTTTATTGATACTAGGGTGGGGTCGTCTAGCTGGAAAATAGAAAGCTGTTGTGCTCCGCTGATTGCCTCAGCTCGAGGTTCACTCGATCTTGCGCCTTGGTCTCTGGATGCTTCAAGGTCGCTAAGGATTTTTTGTGCACGTTTAACCACATCTTTTGGCATGCCTGCCATTTGAGCCACATGAATACCAAAAGAGTGCTCGGTGCCACCACGCACTAGTTTACGTAAGAACAACACTTTGCGATCAACTTCTCGAACGGCAACATTATAGTTTTTTATCCTCTCAAAACGTCCCTCAAGCTCATTGAGCTCGTGGTAGTGAGTCGCAAAAAGAGTTCTTGCTCCTGGAGTGCGATGGATGTACTCGACCATACTCCAAGCGATAGAAAGTCCATCGTAAGTACTTGTGCCTCGCCCAATTTCGTCCAAAAGAATAAGCGAATTTGGGGTTAGATTATTGAGGATATTTGCCGACTCTAGCATCTCGACCATAAAAGTCGACTCGCCCTGCGAGAGGTTATCCGACGCGCCCACACGAGTAAACAGCCTATCCAACACCCCTAGGCGAGCTTTGCTTGCAGGGACAAACGATCCAATTTGTGCCATGATGGCAATCAGAGCAGTCGATCGCAAGAGGGCCGACTTACCCGACATATTAGGACCCGTGATAACGATGATCTGCTGACTGCTAGAGTCGAGATAAATATCATTGGGGATGTAACTCTGTCCAATGGGAAGACACCTCTCTATCACGGGATGACGCCCATCCGTGATATCAATCACCTGCGAAGAGTCCATAGTGGGGCGCACATAGTTGTTGGCCAGAGCGATGGAAGCGAAGCTCAAAAGAGCGTCCAGCTGCCCCAAGGCTGCTGCACAACCAATAATACTCTGAAGGTGAGGGAGCAAATAGTTCACCGCCTCTGCTAGCAATCGACTCTCGATCTGTTCGATTTGGCTTTGACAGGTGAGAATCTTTTGTTCATATATTTTCAGCTCCTCGGTGACATACCTCTCGGCATTCACTAGGGTTTGCTTGCGGATCCAATCCTCGGGTACTTTATCTTTGTGGGCGTTGCGCACCTCAATATAGTAGCCAAATACATTATTAAAAGCGATTTTAAGGCTAGTGATGCCAGTGCGTTCGCTTTCTCTTGCTGTGAGGTCAATGAGATATTCTTTGCTTCCGCGCGAAAGTTCTCTGAGCTCATCTAGCTCCTTGTTCACACCCCCTGCGATTATCTCACCTCGACCAACAGCCAAAGCTGGCTCTTGGACAAATAGCCGCTGAAGATAGCCTACGAGCGAATAATCGAATTTTAGATTGTCGTGTATAAAACCCAGTTCGGCTATGTTTTTTATGCCCTCAGCCACTCTTTGAGCAACTCCTAACGATACGCCTAGTTGCACCAGCTCACGTGGGTTTACCCTCAGTGCTGCTATCTTCGCAGCAATACGCTCGGGGTCAGAGAGCGAGCGAAACCCTTCGCTCAGACCGTGGTGAAGTTCTTGATTATTGACAAAGAGTTCCACTGCGTTGTGGCGTTGTTCGATGGAGGCGAGGTCTCTCAATGGCAGAGCAACCCAACGGCGCAACATACGTGACCCCATCGGAGATTTGGTTTGATCGAGGATGTCAATCAGTGCTAGACCTCCCGAGTTAGTGCTCTCGAAAAGCTCGAGGTTGCGGGTGCTGAAACGATCGACCCACATATATTCATCCTCACTCAGGCGAGCGATCGATTTGATGTGCGAGAGATCGTTGTGGCGAGTGTATTCCAAATAATGGAGTATGGCGCCAGCAGCCGATACCCCCAAATCCATTTTCTCTATACCAAAACCTTTTAGAGAATGAACCCCTAGTTGTTGGTGGAGCTTCTGGCGATTGCCCTCAAGGTTCCATGCCCAGTCGTCCATTTCGAAAGTGAAGAAACGGTCGGAGAACTGCTCATCATAGATTTTCTTCTGGGCAGAATTAATTAATAGTTCCTTAGGCGCTAGCGTTGCAAGCAAGCGGTCTATATATCTCAAAGGGCCTTGAGCCAAGAAAAATTCTCCGGTCGAGGCATCCAAAAATGCAAGTCCAATATCAGAATTTTTATTCTTTGCAGATAGTTTTTGAGGGCCATAGACGATGGCTCCCAGGAAATTATTTTGCCCTCCCTTTAGAACATTGTCATTGAACGACACCCCGGGGGTCACCAGCTCGGTCACTCCTCGTTTTACGATGCCTTTGGAGGCTTTAGGGTCTTCAAGTTGCTCGCAGATAGCGACTCTCTCGCCCGCCTGTACTAGCTTGGGGAGGTAGGTGTCGATGGCGTGGTGGGGAAAGCCAGCCAAAGGAACACTCGAGGCCGACCCATTGGCACGTTTAGTGAGGGTGATCCCCAATATTCTACTTGCGATTATGGCGTCCTCGCCGAAGGTTTCATAGAAGTCGCCCGCACGAAACAACAGCAAAGCCTCAGGATGTTCCGCTTTGATCGAGAAGAATTGGCGCATCAGAGGGGTCTGTGCGTATTTGGCTTGTTGCTCAAGTATCTGCTTAGAGGCTTTCTCGTTGCGAGAGTTAAGTGCTCTGTCAGTTTTGTTGTCCATTAAAAATATATACTTAGAATCTTAATTATATTACATTCGTCTTTGCTTGCTGTCGATATGGAATTTCTCTTTTCCAAGTCTCACATAGGCAGCCCCATACTCACTAAAGGAATTAGCCTCATCATAGATGGCCTCTATTGCGAGGTCTCCATTGAGGTTAATATAACCATACTTTCCCTGCGATCTAACCACCGCAAACCCATGGCTAAAATCGGCAATCCATTCCCATTGTGGCTTACAGATCGGCTCGCCTTGGCGTGAAAACACGCCCCACTCACCCATAAAATCCACATACGCATACATAGAACCATCCCACGATAGTTCGTCATATTCACACTCAATGACCACCCTGCCATATGAGTCAATCAAACCATAGAGTCCGCCTTTTTCAACGACCGCACGCCCTTCGCTGAACTCGCTCAAAGAGTCCCACTGCTCGTGATAGCGCGCCCCTGTGAGGTTGTTCGTGAAACCCCAAAGCCCAGTGGATGGATTCTGGTGAAGATCGAATGCGCTATCTGCGGTTTCCTCTTGAGGTCGTGGCTTGGTGTTGATAGGAGCTCGAGAGCCAATGGAGTCTTGTTTGACAATTACATCAAGATGAGAGTCTTGAAAAATGAGCCCTCCCGAAATTATTTTCTCATCCCTAGAGGCCGAGTATCTGCTTTGCGCTTTGTGACTTAAGAACACCCCTAAACTCATGGGCTTGTTCTCTTTGTCAGTAACATCAAACCACACCACCCCTTTGTTACATGAGTAATGAGGCTCAAGGTTGTCTCTATTGACAACTTTGACACCATCAAGGCAACTCAAATGGATTGAGATATTCTCAAACAAAGAGATATATTCTATTAGCGATGGGTAGGACATTGTATTTTGATAAGCTAAAAAATGAGGGGCTTAAAGTGAGTTTATCAGCGAGGTGTTGCTGATTTCGAGCAACTTGAACAGGTCGGTGATTTGGGTGTTAAACGCAAAAGCTCTATAGGGCGCCTTGCCTTGGGGGTGATTGAGCTGAATCTCGCTATTGAAACATTCGGGCATAACACTCGAGAGCTCAAATAGCCGCTGTGCCATCACCGAATCTTCAAACTCAGTGCTTTGGGCATGAGGGAAAATAACAGAATCAGATAGAGCATCGCCCAGATGAATATTAAACACTATAGTCTCACCCTCGAGAGTCGAGAGTCGTTTGATTCTGGTGATAGCCTTAGTTAGCCTTTCTATCGATCCGTCAGTGGCCTCGCCATCTGTGATGTTAATCACCAGCGCAGGGGCTGTGTTGCTTTGGCGATGGTCGCCAATCCAGCGATACAGCAGATTGTAGGCCTTTTCGAAAGCCTCACACATAGGGCTTTGGCCGTCAGCGGTGGGACGTACCCATTGTTTTATGGTTATATGGGTTTGGATTGCTCGCCCGTTGAGTTGGTGTACTTTAGTGTGTTTCTTCTCGCCAAAAGCAAGGTGAGATAGTTCGCTTGCGCTCACAAAACCCTCTTGAGGCAGTAAAGAGGTAACTCCCGAGCCTCCGTAGCCAAGGAGTGCCACCTTGAAATAGTCTTTAATTTGATTGAAATTCCGACATCTAGCCAACATCTCCCCGAGGGTCATATTGATTATCTCGCCCAATGCCTCGGCCTTAGACTTGCGTTTGCCTTGCCACATCAAACTCTCGCTCATAGATCCTGATTGATCCACAAGAAATATTATCGCCTGAGGTTGTGCTGCGGTTATTTTGGCTTGCGTTTTCATGCTGTCTTTAACGAGGAATACTAGATTCACAAATAACAAAGATATGGCTTTTTGCCCGCTTTTACAAGTCTGAGAGATTTATGCTATGGTCAAGATGCAAAAAATTTCTACCTTTGTAGAATTATTATACCTGAATAAAAAAGTAACACAAATGGAAAAACTAGCAAAAAAGCGAGTAGTGGTGGGTCTGAGTGGGGGAGTAGACTCTTCGGTGGCAGCCTATCTGCTCAAGGAGGAGGGCTATGAGGTTGTGGGGATGTTCATGCGCAACTGGCATGATACCACAGGTACGCTCGCTGGTGATTGTCCATGGGAGGATGATCGAATGTTTGCAGAACTAGTTGCTCGAAAACTAGATATAGAGTTTCACTACATAGACCTCAGCGAACAGTATCGCACGAGGGTGGTTGATTATATGTTCTCGGAATATGAAAAAGGGCGCACCCCAAACCCCGATGTGTTGTGCAATAGAGAAATTAAATTCGAGGCTTTTGCCCAAGCGGCATTCGACTTGTTGAGGGCTGATTATGTTGCAACGGGGCATTATTGTAGGGTGGAGCGCAAAGAAAATGGCGAGTCGGCACTACTTGCGGGCTTGGATGGCAATAAGGATCAGAGCTATTTTCTGTGTCAGGTGACAAGTGAGCAGCTCTCAAAAGCTCTTTTCCCCATAGGCGAACTACAAAAAAGCCAGGTGCGAGAGATAGCCCAACGTGAGGGACTCGCAACGGCAGGACGTAAAGACTCCCAAGGGATATGCTTCGTGGGTAAGGTGGACTTGCCCGTGTTCCTTCAACAAAAACTTCAGGCCAAGAAAGGCTCTATTGTGGAGATAGAAAAAACATGGGAGGGTTACTCTCAACAGAATGATATTTTCGAGCCTTGGCACTACCAACCCTCTCAGGGCAAGGTCGTGGGCGAGCACAACGGAGCTCACTTCTACACCATAGGCCAGCGCAAAGGGCTAGGAGTTGGCGGTAAGGTTGAACCACTGTTTGTATTGGGCATAGACGTTGAGCACAATGTGGTGTATGTTGGCATGGGCGACGACCATCCAGGGCTTTATCGTCGTGGTTTGAGGGTTGAGGCCGCCGAAATGAATTGGATCAGAGAAAGCCAACGAATGAACGAAGGCGAAACCCGAGGGTTTGATCTGCGCATACGCTATCGCCAACCGCTGCAAGGCGGACAACTACACATAGGCGAGGGAGGCGAAGGCTTTATAACCTTCGACGAACCGCAACGTGCTGTTTCCTCGGGGCAATTTGCCTCTTGGTATTGGAATGAGGAACTAATTGGATCGGGAGTGATTCGTTAATATCAGAATTTTTTATGAGTGTTACACTAAAGTTCTCAATAATAAGCCTCTTGGCTGTGCTGCTTTTTGCCTCTAGCTTGGTTTTTGGTTCGGCATCGCTGGATGTGGCTACTCTCTTTGAGGAGGGCTCTTTTAGTAACACCATACTCTTTGAATATCGCCTACCCAAGGCCATCACAACTCTTCTTGCAGGTGTTGCGCTTTCGGTTAGCGGCCTGTTGATGCAAACCATCTTTCGCAACCCTCTGGCAGGGCCCTATCTTTTGGGCGTGAGTTCAGGGGCGTCGCTCGGTGTGGCTCTCTTTATGATGGGAACCATGGGTGGCGCAGCCCTCGAGATACTCTATAATGTTGGAGTGGCTGCCTCGGCGTGGATAGGATCGGTGGCAGTGCTACTTGTTGTGATGGCGGTGAGCGCAAGGCTGAAAGATATAATGACCATACTAATACTGGGAATGATGCTCGGGAGTGCCACTAGCGCTTTTGTGAGCCTACTGCAATTTACCTCCTCTGAGGCTGCGCTCAAGGGCTATGTCCTGTGGGGTATGGGTAGTGTTGGCGGACTTTCCTATCAGGAGGTGGGTATCTTAGCGTGCTCTACATTGTTGGGATTGCTGTTGGCTTTTTCGATGACACGCAACCTTAATCTATTGTTGTTGGGTGAGAATTATGCTCGGGTGATGGGTGTGCCTATCTTCCGTTCGCGCATGGTGATTTTCGTGGCTACCGCTCTGCTGGCAGGAGGTGTAACTGCATTTTGTGGGCCTATAGCTTTTGTGGGTACTGCTGCTCCACACTTGGCGAGAATGATATTCAAACGTGCCGACCATGGGGTGTTGTTGCCCGCATCGCTTGTGATGGGTGTGGTGATGATGCTCTGCTGCGATTTGCTTTCGACCCTGCCATGGGGCGATATGACCTTGCCGCTGAATACAACCACCTCTCTGATGGGTATCCCCATTGTGATTATGGTTGTGGTGGGCAGTCGTAGGCGCAGAATATTTTAAGGGCGTAGAACCTCTTTTAGAAACCAGTTATCCTCCTTGCACAAATTCCCTGCACAAATTCCTTGCACAAATTCCCTGCACAAATAAAGAATAAAAATATGCTAAAAAAATTCATAATATGGTGGCGTGGTTGCACGCTCAACGAAAAACTTATGTACGCCCTGATCGTGGTACTCATTATAGGCATCCTCACCCGTTGGGAATATGTTTGGGGCGAAATAGCTGCCGCTTTTATTCCAGGGGTTGAATAATTTTACGTGCACAATAATCAAAAAAAGAGGCTTACCTCAAGCAAAGGTA
>CAYJLL010000090.1:0-7350 GCA_964370955.1 uncultured Rikenellaceae bacterium
CCTGCAAAAGTAGTTATTTTTTTAGAAAAATATTCAAATAAATTTGGACGTTATAAATATTGTTCGTAGTTTTGCAAACGACAAACAACCCGATAATTCAATGGATACACGCTACAACATATCAGATGAGGAGATTGCTAAATACGCTAAAGCTATTGGGCATCCAGCACGTGTAGCCATTTTGCGTTATCTTGCCTCAAGGGAGAGTTGTTTTTTCGGAGACATCCACGAGGTGTTGCCCATCACTAAGGCGACAGTCTCGAAGCACCTCTCGGAGCTAAAGGATGCGGAGTTGATCCAAGGTGAAATTATGCCACCTAAGGTGAAATATTGTCTCAATGTAGAAAACTGGAAAAGAGCAAAACAGCTACTTTCTGAGCTCTTGACCGTTGATTCGAGTGCAGGGTGTTGCTGCGACTAAATTCAGCGAGGAGAGGAAATAAAAAATTTGAAAATATTGTTCGTAATTCGTCAAATAGCAAATTAAATACAAGCTTAACTTAAAACATTACACAAAATGGAAATCACAGTACTAGGCACAGGATGTGCAGGATGTAAGACGCTACACCAGACAGTTGAAAAAGCAGTCGCAGAACTTTCGATCGAAGCAACAGTAGTAAAACAAGAAGACATGATGAAGATCATGGAGTACAACGTAATGCGTTTGCCAGCGATGGTTATTGATGGAAAGGTCGTGAGCTCAGGTAAGAAACTTTCTTTGGAGGAGGTAAAAGCGCTAATTCAGAAATAATTTAAACTCAAGATTGAGACTATGAAAAAGATATTTTTTGCACTACTGTTCTCTGTTGTAACTCTAGCATCTTGTGGATCTACTCCATCAAAAGACACAGAGGCTAGCACCAAAACTGCCGCTATCGTAAATGGCGTAGAGATCCTTTATTTCCACGGCAAACAACGCTGTATCAGCTGTCGTGCGATTGAGGATCTTAGCTCGCAGGTTGCTCAAAATGATTTCTCGCAGCAAATGAAAGATGGCGAGGTTGTTTATCGCATTATCGATATTTCGACTGAAGAGGGAAAAGAGATTGCAAAGAAATACAAAGTGAGCTTCTCTTCGCTTTTTGCAAACAAATGGGTTGATGGCAAGGAAACTATCAACGACCTTACTAAGATGGGTTTTTCGTTTGCTAAAAACCAACCAGAGAAATTCAAAAGCGAATTGAAAGCAAAACTAACCGAACTACTAAAATAGTATGGACTACATTCAAGGACTAATTGATGGAGGCACAGGGCCAGTTCTAACGGCTTTCCTTTTGGGACTACTAACAGCTCTAAGCCCTTGCCCTTTGGCGACAAATATCACAGCCATTGGTTATTTGAGCCGTGATATTGACAATCGCCACCGTATATTTTGGGGTGGAATACTCTACACCCTTGGAAGAATCATCACCTACACCCTCCTTGGTTTTGTGTTGATCTACTTACTTCGCACGGGTGCCGATATTTTCAACATCCAAGACACCATCGCCACCTATGGCGAGATGTTACTCCCTCCTGCGCTGATCCTAATCGGATTGTATATGCTCTTTGGACACTTGCTGCGTTTGCCTAAGTTTGGCTACAAGGGTAGCGGTGAGGGTAAAAGCAAGGGGAACTGGGGTGCGTTGTTTTTGGGAGTGCTTTTTGCATTGGCATTTTGCCCCACAAGTGGATTTTTCTACTTCGGGGGTCTGATACCAATGGCAGTAGGTGCAACGGGGGGGTATTTGTTGCCAGTGGTGTTTGCTGTGGCAACTGGACTTCCAGTGATAATCGTGGCGTGGGTTTTGGCATACAGCGTATCGAACGTAGGGAAATTCTACAACAAGATGCAGATTTTCCAAAAATGGTTTTCGAGAATCGTCGCTTTGCTTTTCATAGGTGTAGGTATATACTATGCCATCACAGTCTACTTATAGCATAGAGTAGTGCATAGCCAGCCATTTTTGGCACTTCCTTTGTCTTTCAAATCCTCATTTACCTTTAGTAAACTGCGGTTTGTAAGCCTGCACGAAGCCCCAAAACTGACTCCCTAATCACACTCTTTGCCCAATAATTAAATACTTAACTAATTTTTTTAATACACACATATAAACAAAATGAAAATTCTAATTCTTTGTACAGGTAATAGCTGCCGCAGCCAAATGGCACACGGTTTTATGCAATCTTTCAACCCTAATATGACCGTATGTTCGGCTGGAACTGCCGCCGCAGGCAAACTCAACGCTGGTGCTGTTAAGGCAATGGCAGAGGTGGGTATGGATATTTCTTCTCACACTTCGGATTCAGTAGAAAAATATTTGGGCGAAAAATGGGACTACGTTATCACTGTTTGTGGTGGCGCAAATGAGAGCTGCCCAGCGTTTATTGGCGAAGTGAAACATCGCCTACACCTAGGCTTCGATGACCCATCACACGTAGAAGGCACTCAGGAGTTTATTGATTCGGAGTTTCGCCGCGTAAGAGATGCAATCAAAGAGCGTTTCTACCAATTATACACTGAGCAAGTTCTTCCAGAGATGACCCCTAAATGCTCATGTGGCGGTAAGTGTTAATTTTTTTCTTCAAGCCTCTTTGCTGAAAATAAGATGAAAAGTTTTGAAAAATATCTCACCCTTTGGGTGGCTCTCTGCATTGTTTTGGGGATAGCCATAGGCAAGTTTTTGCCCGTGATCCCCGAAACCCTTGGCAAGTTGGAGTATGCAAACGTGTCTATACCCGTTGCGGTGTTGATTTGGTTGATGATTTATCCAATGATGCTCAAGGTTGATTTTCGCAGTGTGATGAATGTGGGGCGCAACCCTAAAGGGATTGTGATTACCACAGTGACTAACTGGCTGATCAAACCTTTCACGATGTTTGGTATTGCGTGGTTGTTCTTCTATGTGATTTTCAAGGCATTTATCCCCGAGGATCTAGCGGGTGAATACTTGGCTGGGGCGGTGCTACTGGGAGTTGCTCCCTGCACAGCGATGGTCTTCGTTTGGAGCCATCTGACCAAAGGAGATGCCGCCTATACCCTTGTACAGGTTGCCATTAACGATTTGATTATCCTTGTGGCTTTTGTGCCCATCGTCGCCTTTTTGTTGGGCGTGGGTGGAATCGAGATACCTTGGGATACGCTGATTCTATCGGTGGTACTCTTTGTGGTGATCCCTTTGCTTTTGGGTGTGATGACACGCATGAGCGTGGTGAAGCGCAAAGGCGTGGACTACTTCAATAATGTCTTTGTTAAGAAATTCGATAATGTGACTGTTGGAGGTTTGCTTTTGACTCTGATTATTCTGTTCTCTTTCCAAGGCGACACCATCCTCGAAAATCCTTTCCATATCGTACTCATTGCAGTTCCGCTGATTATTCAAACCTTCCTAATCTTTTTTGTTGCCTATCGTTGGGCAAAGGCGTGGAAGATGCCGCACTCGGTGGCGGCTCCTGCGGGAATGATTGGAGCGAGTAACTTCTTCGAACTTGCAGTTGCGGTTGCTATATCGCTTTTCGGACTTCAATCTGGAGCGGCTCTTGCCACTGTGGTGGGAGTGCTTGTAGAGGTGCCCGTGATGCTAATGCTGGTGCGCATTGCTAATAGAACTCGCTCGAGTTTTAATAACTAAAATCAAATTTAAATAGTATTTCAAAGGGTGGTTCCGATTGAGTTTTGAACCACTCCTTAGAAATCTATTGCCTATAAAACTTAAAAAAATGATACAACAATTTGCCGACTGGCTCGTGTATGACATCTTCACACTTGATGCCGCTACTCGATTTGGCAGTGCAGTCAACTTCTTCTTCTACGACTCTATAAAAATCATTATCCTACTGTTCTTCATTAGCGCGATAATGGGTGTGGTGAATGCTTATTTCCCTATTGATAGACTTCGTAACTTTCTAACCACTCGCAAACTTTATGGTTTTCAATACCTGTTTGCAGCCTTGTTTGGAGCGATTACTCCATTTTGTAGCTGTTCGTCGATTCCACTATTTATTGGATTCGTTAAAGGGGGTATCCCACTGGGTGTAACCCTAGCGTTTTTGATTACCTCACCTCTTGTGAATGAGGTGGCTGTGGTGTTGTTCTACCATTCTTTCGGACTTCAAGCAACACTAATTTATGCAGTCTCGGGTATCCTTTTGGGAGCAATCGGGGGTTATATACTAGGTAAGTTTAAACTAGATCGCTTCCTTAGCCCTTGGGTTAAGCAGATTCAAGAGCAGAGCGAGGCTGAAACCCTAGCTTGGGAGAGTGAGAAAGTGAGCTTTGCAAAACGTTTGCCATCTATCATTAGAGATGCGTGGGGTGTAGTTCGTGGAGTGTTGATCTATATCTTGATTGGTATTGCCATCGGAGCAGCTATACACAACTATGTGCCTGAGAACTTCTTTGCAACCTACCTATCTGAAAATACTTGGTATGGTGTGCCATTGGCGGTGATTCTAGCTGTTCCGATGTATGCTAATGCAGCGGCTGTGGTGCCAATTATAGAGTCACTAGTGTTTACGGGTGTTCCCCTAGGGACGGCTATCGCCTTTATGATGGCAATCGTGGGCTTGTCATTGCCCGAGGCTACGCTTCTTAAGAAAGTGATGACTTGGAGATTGATAGGTATCTTCTTCGGAACGATCACTCTATTTATTATCGCACTGGGCTACCTGTTTAATGTTCTTTTGTAAACAGGGTAGTATATTAATAAAAAAAATCTCGACTTCCTTGAGTGGATTGTCGAGACTTTTTTGTTTTCAGCCTTAGCGACTTTCGTTTTCAAATAGCTTAGAGACATTCTCCAAGTCCTCTGGAGTGTCGATAGCCCAGCTAGGGTCGGTGGTGATGGCAGTCTTAATGCGATAGCCACCCTCCAGCCAGCGCAACTGTTCGAGAGACTCGGCAATCTCAAGAGGCGAAGGGGCAAGCTCTGAGACCTCACGCAATACCTCTGGGCGGTAGCCGTAGATACCTATGTGTTTGTAGTACTGATGAAGTTCCTGCCATTTTTGGGGATCCTCGCCCCTGAAATGTGGAATCACATTGCGAGAAAAATACAGAGCAAAGCCCTCGCCCGAACAAACAACCTTGGGCGAATTGGCATTAAAAATATCTTCACCTCGCTCGAAAGGTTTAATAAGGGTGGCGATCTGTGTGCGAGTGTCCTCAAAGAGCGAAGCGATAAGTTCGAGTTGCGTTTTGCTGATAAAAGGCTCATCACCTTGGATATTCAGAACTGCATCCCACTGTCCACCTATGGTCTCTAGAGCTTCTCGGCAGCGATCTGTGCCGCTGCGATGTTCGGTCGAGGTCATAGTGCAGCGAGCACCAATGCGAGCGCATTCTTGCTGGATTCTCGTATCGTCGGTGGCAACATAAGTGTGCTCGAATATGTCGCTCACACGTTTGTAGACCCTCTCTATCATAGATTGTCCATGGATTTGTGCCAAGGGTTTACCCTCAAAGCGAGTAGAGCCGAAGCGTGCTGGGATAAGTGCTAGTATTTTCATTGTTCTATGTGATGTGACTTAAAGATTTAGTAATCTCACAAAAATAGTATTATCTTTGTGAAAGATGAAAAAAAGTTTCGAAAATAAAATTTCAGCCCTGCTGCAACTCTCTGAGATTTTCAGTGGGGAGGCTTTCAGTGCTGTCATCCAGCAGGCCCAAAAAGCAAATCCGTGGTTTACCCCTGAGATGGTTCGCAAGGCTAGCGAGGCGATTGTTGGCACTATGCTTTGTGAGCGAGAATTGAGAGCGTGGCTAAAAAACTATCAATCCTCTGAGAATTTTTTGCCTAAAACCATAGCTATTGTCACCGCTGGCAATATTCCCTTGGTGGGTTTCTATGATCTGTTGTGTGGATTCCTATCGGGGCATAAGGTTATACTAAAGCCCTCTTCAAGGGATTTTCCTTTGATGAGTTATGTGGCGGAAAACCTTTCGAGAATTTCTGGCGAAGCGGTACGGGTATGTAATAGTTTAGAGGGCAAGCAATTTGATATTCTCGTGGCGATGAGCTCTGATGCCACCGCTCAGACTCTAAAAGAGACCTACCCATTCGCTTATCATATCCTGCGTGGATCACGCCATTCGGTCGCAGTTCTTACGGGTGATGAAACCCAAGAGGAGTTGATTGCACTGCGAGAAGATATGTTTCTGTATTGGGGGATGGGGTGTCGCAATATTACCCACCTGCTGCTCCCGGTGGGTTATGATCTCTCGAGGATAACTAGTGTGATAAAAAGCTATAGTTCGCCAAGTTGGCTCGAAAAAGTGACTTACGAGCGTGCACGCCTGACTATGCTGACAAAAACTTTTACTTGGGGTGATAGCTATATCCTACGTGAGATGCCTCTGGGCGAAGTGCCGCCGTTGGGGGTGGTGGGCTACAATTTCTATGATGGTCAGCCGCAGATTGATAGCTCCCAACTACAATGTAGCGTGGGATACCCTGCGTTTGATGGTAATGTAGACTTTGGCGAAAGCCAATATCCAGACCTAGAGCAATTCCCAAACGGAATGGATTTGCTGAGTGAACTGTTGGGAGTAAATTTGTAAAAATAAATTGCATAACTTTATAAATAAAATCTTACCTTTGTGAGATAGGAAAATAACCAATAAAAATCATAAAAAAATGGCATCAATTCGTAAATCAAAAAAAACAGTTAGCTATCTAATTGGTGAGGTAATCTCGAACAGCTATCTTGCAATGTATTTCCACCCAGAGGCACAAGGCGAACTTTTGGAGGTAGTATCTCAGGCTGTGGATCTTCACAATTCGGTGATCGATAAAATCAACCACCCCATCGAGAAGCACAACCCATCTCTAGTTCGTAAGCACTATCGTGCTGCAAATGCTGAGCTTTTGGAGGGTGTTGATGGACTATTTGAGAAGATTAGCACAATCTGCAAAAAATAATTCTCATTGCTGCCTTCTTTAGAAGGCTGAAACAATACAAACCCATATTTATAGGGCTTGTTCCCTCAATTTAATGTAGGCGAACAAGCCTTTTTTACACCCAAAATTATATGAAAAAAACACTACTATCCCTTTGCACCTTAGCTCTTTTGGCTGTGGGGTGCGCCACAAAAACAGAACCCTCAAAATCTAACATTATCCCAACACCTACGCCCGAACGACCAGCGGGGCAAACCGATGTATTGGAGCTACGCACCGAAAAACTGCCCGTTGTGCGAGTAGGGGTTATAGGCCTAGGGATGCGAGGCCCGGGAGCTGTAGATCGATTGTTGAATATCCCCGGTGTTGAGATTGTTGCGTTGTGCGATATTGAGCAAGACCGCGTTGAGAATACCAATAAAATTGTCGAGCGCTATGGCAAACCAAAAGCGCAGGAGTTTTATGGCGACAC
>CAYJLL010000091.1:0-7228 GCA_964370955.1 uncultured Rikenellaceae bacterium
TCGAGTGTCACTCCCTCTCGGCCGTGGAACATCGCTCCATAGCTGGTAAAGGTTGAATTACCCTCCAATAGCTCCATCTTCAGCGAGCGAATATCGTCAGCCTCAATAAGAATCTCTCGAAGAGCCTCGGCGCCCTCGATAGAAAAATCTTTGGTAAGAGAATCGTTCACACGCAGTCGAATTTTTGTATCCTCACGTGCAATGAAATGCACCCTAGCGTTTTGACAACTTTGCAAGTGGCGTTTATTATCGGTCATAGTCCATTCCACACTCGAACCACCCTGCCCTTTGCAGACCCAGCCCGAGATTGTGAAATCATCCTGATAGGCCAAGGGAGCCTTCTTGCGCTGCATAATATTATAGGAACTCCACCCACGAGAGAGAGTCTTTACGCTGCGTCTAAAACCAGTGAGAGGAGACGCTGTGGGAGCAAAGCCAGTGCCTGATCCCCCGAAATTGTCTTGTAAAGCCTCCCTCAGATCAGAGGTTAGAATATCACCCTCGACAAACGAATCGCCCAAGAAAGCTATTCTCACCAGCGAATCTCCCTTTAGGAGTTTGCCGTAGAAATTGCCTAGCTTACCGAAAGAAAGAGAGTCAAAGTTTTCAATAGAGGTGAGAGGTACGTCGAGTTGCGTTTTTATCTCGTTGAGTCTAATCGAAGGATTCATCACAGAGTTCTGCTCCTTGGCTCTATTTATTGTCCAAGTAAACTGAGTCTGGATGTTTTGTTCTATAGAATCTGCAAGAGTTACTTTTTGTGAGACTTCATTAAAGTCCACTTCAAATTCCTCGAGATCCAGTTGAAGTTCGCTCGTTGATAGCTGAGCGTTTTCATCGTCTGCAAATTCCAATATCGAAGACAATACATTGGCTCGCCTTAGCTCCACGCCAAAGACCTCAGAGGGAGGGATCACGCTCACCAATACTAGGCAAACGAATAATGCAAACACAGCGAGCGCGGCTTTGGGTGTGTAGTCTTTCATCGAAGGGTTTTAGTGCTATTAGGACTTGAGCGGGGGCTTTAAATTATCTGCAAATGTAATAATATTTGAGCAGATTAAAAAGCTAATTCTCTCGTATATTTTTAGTGTGCTAAGTAGTGGGAGTTAGAGGGTGTTTTGTTGGATTTCGAGGTGCTCTAGATAGGGACCCTCGCAAAAGAGATAGTCCAAGATGCTCAAACCATGCTTGAAGTCTTGCTTCTCGGCAAACACCTGTGTGTAGTGGTAGTCAAAGCGAGGAATCTCGTCAACTCCCATAAACTCACTGGTAAAGACGAGCGGTTGGGTGAGCTTAAATATTCGCATCAAACGCTCGGTGATCGCTAGGTTAAACTCAAAGAGATGAGTGCTGGGGTTGCTGTAAAGCTCCTCAATGATGGGGAAATAGTGTTCGAAATAAGGTGCGCTGGCATAGAGGGTGCGAATTGTGCGAAGGTGTTGTCTTTGCCAAGGGGTCGAATTGTCGATCAAAATCTCGCCTATGGGGGTTTTAACGCCTTTTTGTCCGACGATGGGAATACTCAGTCGTTCAACCCCTTTGTCAGAGAGCAATATCATGCGATTGCGTTGGCTCTGTTTGACATAATTTTCGTGGGCTTCAATCTGTACGCCTCCTTGTGCTAGGGCGAACATATAGTCAATGGAGGGGAAGAAATTAATTGGAAATATCAAGGACATCGTTTATCTTTGTAAAAATATACCACAAATTTAATAAAAATTATGAAAAGAACCCTTCTAGCTTTATTTTTTATCACCCTCGGGTGGACTTCCTTTGCCCAAAAAGCAGTAACTCCAACCACTGTGATGAGTTTTAATATCCGTTACAACAACCCCGGTGATGGCGAGCATAATTGGCAAAATCGCCGTGAGCGAGTGCTTCAAAAGATGAATTTAGACTTTGTAGATATAGTAGGATTTCAAGAGGTTCTGGCCGATCAGCTCGACTACCTAGACTCTACTATGGTGGACTATGATTGGGTTGGTGTTGGTCGTGACGACGGAAAACGTGCAGGCGAATTTTCACCTATATTCTATAAGAAAGATATCTTCACTAGCCACGCCAGCGGTACCACATGGCTTTCACCAACGCCCGACACTCCTTCCATTGGCTGGGATGCAGCATGTATTCGCATTGCAACTTGGGCGGTCTTGGAGCGCAAGGAAACTGGCGAGAAGCTGTTGATGATAAATACTCACTTCGACCATGTGGGCAAAACCGCGCGCGAGGAAAGCTCAAAGGTGATAGTTGCTCTGGCAGATTCACTCAAGAGCGTGTATAAAGATCTGCCTCAGGTGCTGCTGGGAGATTTCAATACAGTAGAGCGTGACCCTAGCCTATCGCCCATTACAGGGACTTTCCGCCATGCTAGAGGTTATTGTGTGGACGCTCCCACGCCGACCTTTATTGGCTTCCCATCCGATGTCACTAAAGAGGGTAAAAATCCAGCTGAGCTAGCCATTGACCACATTTTTATTCGTGGAGTTAAAGCCTCAGATTACACCGTGGATACTCAAAACTATGGGCTAGGTTTTCTCTCAGATCACCTTTCCGTAACTTGTACGCTGAACTAGTAGATTTGCTAGAAGAATATTAAAAATTTGCACTGATAATGGTTTTATTGGTGCGAATTTTTTGCAAATTATTGTAGTTTAATAAAAAATTCGTAAATTTGCACAATATTTCTAAACAGTAAACTTACGTTAATGCAAGCAAACACACTTTCGCTTTTTGATTCACGAGCCCTAGAGAATACCTCGGGGGTAACCTACAAATCTTATCTTTTAAAGAGAAAGATAATCTACCAACTAGCCAACAAAGGTACTAGCACTATCTCAGAGTTGAGCGTAACGCTAAATTTGAGTAATCCAACTGTCACCAAACTTCTAGGCGAACTCTCAGCAGAGGGCTATGTGAAGGACATGGGTAAGATTGAAACCTCGGGAGGTCGCAGGCCCTCGTCGTTTGGACTGATTGCCCGTTCTGGTTATTTTATGGGCGTGGATATTTCACGCGATCATCTCAATTTCCAACTTATAGACTTTTCGAAAGATCAAGTCAATGTGGAAATGAATGTAGAGATGGAAATTAAAAACGACTATTCTACTATCGAGAAAATTATCGAACGCATCGAGCTTTTCATTAAAGAGAGCGATATCGCTCGTGAGAAAATTCTAGGTGTTGGTGTAATAGTATGGGGGCGTGTAGATTCGCTCACTGGCCACTCTTACAATATCTTTAATTTCGACCCTCGTCCGCTTTCTGAGCTAATCGAGCAGCGCTTGGGAGTTCGCACTATTATCGAGAATGATACTCGTGCTATGGCTTTCGCAGAGTGGAATGCACAGGCAAATGAATCTCCTCAAAACGCACTTTTTGTTAATGTAGCCCAAGGTGTTGGTGTTGGTATTATTATCGACGGGGAACTTTATTATGGTAAATCAGGTTTCTCGGGTGAGTTTGGTCATATCCCATTCTTCGACAATCAGCAGATCTGCCACTGTGGTAAGAAGGGGTGTTTGGAGACTGAGGCAAGCGGTGCTGCGCTAGAGAGATTGTTTATTGAGTCGCTTGAGAGTGGTGCGTCTTCTATCCTTGCTGCCAAATACCAAGAGCAGGGCACTATAGCTTTGCAAGATATTATAGAGGCGGCATGCCAGGATGATGTTTTGAGTATAGAGCTAATTACTAACGTGGGCGAGAAAGTCGGCCGTGGTATTGGTGTGCTTTTGAACCTATTCAACCCTGAGTTGGTTGTTGTTGGTGGTGCACTTTCTATGGTGGGTGATTATTTGATGTTGCCAATTCGCACAGCTCTTAACAAATATTCACTATCGTTGGTGAACCGTGATTCTCAGCTGCGTCTGTCAACTTTGGGCGGAACTGCCGGTGTTACGGGTGCTGCACTGTTGGCGCGCAAAAGAATTTTGGATGTCTAATCTGTTGATATTGTGGCGATTTACTTAAAGGGTGAAAATTAATTGTAATTTTTTTGCATAAAAAATTTGGTCGGTAAAATAATTTCACTTATCTTTGTCATCACAAAAGCAGAAAAGCTGCGGAAATAGCTCAGTTGGTAGAGCATAACCTTGCCAAGGTTAGGGTCGCGAGTTCGAGTCTCGTTTTCCGCTCAAAGAAAAAGGACAATCATTTATGGTTGTCCTTTTTTGTTATACCCCGCACCTTGTGCGCCTAAGCTCTTTTCAAGTGCATCCCTCTTGGATGTGTTATGCGCAATAGCAATCACTCGTGCGAACGAGTTTGGTAAGTGTCATGCCTAAGGCAGAATGTTTCTATGCCTGCTAAAGCATTCAATCCTCTCGCCTAGTGCCTTAAGGGATACTAGATAAGAGGATTGAAAATTGAAGTCTTGGTGTGAAAACCAAATATGTGGTTGATTATTTTGTTTGTTTTAAAATGTCAAGAGCCAGAGTTGCCATCATTGTAACTCCAGTCTCAAGGGAGCTTTCATCGGGCATAAAGCAGCTGTTGTGAAGAGGAGCCGATGGGTTGCCTGTTCCTAGGCGGAACATCAACGATGGGTATTTGGCAGCATAGAAACCAAAATCTTCGGCCGTCATGCGGCGAGGGATCTTTAGTGCATTTTCTTCGCCTAGAACCTTTGCCCCTAGTTCGAGAGCCTTAGCCGAGAGACTCTCATCATTCATCACGCTAGGGTATCCATCCTTGATCTCAACATGAGCCTCGCAACCATAGCACGAAACGCTAGAGCTTGCGATTTCTTTTATCATAGTCTTTATTTTCGCCCTCCAGCCTTCGTCCATTGTGCGGAAAGTGCCCTCTAGTGTGACTTTAGAAGGGATTACGTTCGTGGCTCCTAGGGCTTCGATGCGACCAAATGAAATTACAGTCGGAACGAAAGGATCAACTAGGCGAGATGCTATCTGTTGCAGGTTTACTACCATTGCCGAAGAGGCAAGTACTGTGTCGTTAATCAAATGAGGCATAGCGCCATGTCCTCCACGGCCTTCCACTGTGATATGAATTTCGTCTGTCGAGGCCATAAACTGCCCAGCACAAACCCCAATGCTACCTGCCTCCAGCTCAGGAGAGCAATGTAGGGCTAGAAAAGCCCGTGGAGTGATCCCTTGGAATCTATCCTCGCCCAGAACAATAGAGGCGCCACCGGGGTGTAATTCTTCACCGGGTTGGAACAGACCCCAAATTGTGCCCTCAAAGTCTGCATCTTTCAAAAGCGCTAGCGTGCCCAGAAGGTTTGCAGTGTGCATATCGTGACCACAGGCGTGCATCATCCCCGTGGTGCATGCAAAGTCAACGCCACTATTCTCCTCGATCTCCAAGGCGTCAATATCGGCTCTAAGCACCAAAGGCGAAGTGGGGGAGGGGTTCTCGCCATGGAGAATTGCCAGAACTCCTGTGCCAGCGATTTTCTCACATTCAATACCAAGCGATCCGAGAGTTTCGATTATAAACTCTTGGGTTTTGTATTCTTGGAAAGAAAGTTCGGCATTCTGGTGAAGGTAACGTCTCCATTGGACGACCTTAGAATGGAGTTCTTGTGCTTTAGATTTTATATCTTTCATGGTTTAAAGTCGGTTTCTTTTAAGAAAATCGAGCCGCCTTGCAGCAACTCGATTTGTATGTTTGTGTTTTTTTAGAGAGCCTCTTTAAGGTCGCTCTCTTCCAGCGCTCCAAGGTTGCCAATCCAGCAAAGTTTGCCTTTAGCATCAAATAGCATTGTGAAGGGGAGGTATTTTACTCCAAAACTCTTGAACACTTCGCCCGTGGGGTCATAACCAACGATGTATTTATCGCCACAGACAGACTTAAGGAAATCTATCGACTCGTCTTTGTCGCGAGTGAGAACGATGATTTGGATATCCTCGGCGTGAGAGGTGTGAATGCCCTCTAGTTTTTCGAATAGTTTTTGTGAGCTAGAGTTTCCGCTGTGGTAAAACTCGATCAACATTGTTCTGTCTGTTTGTGGAGAGAGATTCTTCCACTCTATGCCTTTGAACGATGGCGCCTGAGAGCCGATAACAAGCTTTTGAGCTCTCACTTGGGGAATAGCCACTAAAAATAATAGTGATAAGTAGACAAATAGTTTTTTCATAGCTATGTTTTTTTCTAGCATACACACCTCCTTGATGTGCTTGGAGGTATGCGGCTGCTATGGGGTTAATTCATAATATTCTGCATGTGGATCAAGCGAGCATAAATCCCGCCACGCTCCAATAGTTCTTGGTGAGTGCCTTGTTCGGCAATCACTCCTTTGTCTATAACGATAATACAATCAGAATGTTGCACTGTACTCAAACGGTGAGCAATCACTAGAGATGTGCGTCCATGAAGAAGCTTCGTGAGCGATTCTTGTACCAGTCTCTCGCTTTGAGTGTCCAGCGCTGAGGTTGCCTCGTCGAGGATCAAAATCTCGGGGTTACGCAACACCGCACGTGCAATAGAGAGCCTTTGGCGCTGACCGCCCGATAGCTTAGTGCCTCTCTCGCCTATGTTGGTTTGGAGTCCTTGGGGCAGTTGTTCGATGAACTCCCAAGCATTGGCAACCTTGGCAGCCTCGATTATTTCTTGTTCACTTGCATCAATATTACCCATACGTATATTGCCTTCGATTGTGTCGTTAAAGAGTATGGTCTCTTGCGCGACTATGCCCATTAGTGAGCGCAGGGATTCTAGAGTGTAGTCTTTTGTGTCTACCCCATCGATAGTGATGCGCCCAGAGGTGGGGTCGTAGAAACGAGGGATAAGATCCGAGATGGTCGATTTTCCTCCTCCCGATCCACCCACAAGTGCAACGGTTTTGCCTTTAGGGATCTTGAAGTTGATATTTTTAAGTACCTGCTTGTCGTCGTCATAGCTGAAATTCACACCCTCAAAGGCGATGTCCGAGTTGAAGTCTTCGAGCTTCTTGGCATCTTCCTTGTCTTTTATTTCGGGTTTTTCGTCTAGTAGTTCCAGTACTCTATCGGCAGCAGCAATACCTTGGTTGATATTTCCGAAGGCGTCCGATATGGCACGTGTGGGGCGAGTGACCTGAGAGAAAGCTCCCAGATAGGCAATAAAGGCTGCCACGCCTAGTTCACCCCCGACGATCATATTACCGCCATAGACCAAAATGAACGAAAGCGAGGTGATACCCAAAAACTCACTCATTGGCGAGGCTAGCTGTTGTTTTACAGCGATACCACGTTGGATATCTGAAAAATCCTTGTTTTGAGCCTTAAAT
>CAYJLL010000092.1:0-7013 GCA_964370955.1 uncultured Rikenellaceae bacterium
CCCAGCATAGATCACTGGAATTTTCATATACTGGTTGTTGTAATACTGCCCCAAGCCAGGTACAAACGACATCGCAAGATGGGAACCAGGAGACATAGTATCGTAGCGCATTCTAAAGCGGCGTTGCATTAGCTCCAAATTCTTTTGCGCTTGGATTGAATCATTGCGAAGTTTATTACGCCTCTCAATTTGATCGACAGTAAGCCCCAGAGCAAGATATCGCCTATCTAGGCTGTCGTAGATCTCAGTGGTGTTAAGATTGAGCTTGTCTGACAACAACTCAACTCTCACAGAATCGACCGTGGAAAGGGTGTCTTGCAGCATCAAATCCCTCAACTGCAAACGCTTTGAGAGAGAATCTAAAACAAGTGGATCGTTTGAAACTGAATCTATCGAACGCAAAGAGTCACGCGCCAGCTCCAAATAGCGCAACGAATCTGCGATCTCACGCTCTAAATTCACCTTCTTTCCACCCACAACACGATAGGTCACACGCTGGGCATTGGCGGTGCTACACAACACCATCAGAAGCAAAATAATTATCGAACGTATTTTTTTCATCATTATCTTTTTTTGCAGGAGCTCTTGTATTTTAATGAGATTGATTCTTCAGAATTATCTCACGTATCTGTTCCAACTCTTCTTCACTGGTAAAGGAAATACTCACTTTACCCACTCCACCGCGACCTTGGCTAATCGAGACTTTCTGATTGAACAGCTCAGAGAGTTCATTTTTGATGGTCTTAAACTGCGATGGTACTGCAGTCCTAAGCGCATTAGGCTTTTTTTCTTGGCTCATCTTCGCTACCAATTCCTCGGTCTCACGTACAGAATAGCTCTTCTCCAAAATCTGCTCCAACACATAGACTTGATCCGAGTGGTTCGAAAGCGAAGCCAAAGCACGAGCGTGGCCCATCGACACCAAATTCTCACGCACCGAAGCCTGAACCTCCGCAGCGAGGCTCAACAAACGCAAGTAGTTAGCGATAGTAGAACGCTTCTTGCCTATGCGGTTTGCTAGTTCCTCTTGAGTGATCTCACATTCTTTTAGAAGTCGATCAAAGCTCAGTGCAATCTCTATTGCATTGAGGTCCTCACGTTGAATATTCTCAATCAGCGCCATCTCAAACAGCTCCTGATCATTCGCACGACGAACATAGGCTGGAACACTCTTTAGATCCGCAATCTGAGAGGCACGAAAACGACGCTCACCGCTAATGATCATATATCCATCGCCCTGAACTCTAAGGGTAATAGGTTGGATTATGCCCAAACGAGAGATAGAAGTTGCTAGCTCCTGGATAGCATCTTGATCGAAGAGAGTACGAGGTTGATTGGGGTTAACCTCAATTTTCGAGATTGGTATCTCGGTGACTGTCGAGTCGTTTGATTTGATTGCCGAGCGTGCCGCTGCTGGCGACATACCCGAACTTTGAAATATTGCGTCAAGTCCTTTCCCTAGGCCTTTTATTTGTTTGCTCATTTTTGTATTGTCTCTTTAAAAATAATTCTATAGCTGTCCGTTGCGCTGAAGGAGTTCCTTTGCAAGGTTGAGGTAGTTGATTGTACCGGTGCAAGTTGCATCATACTGAATGGCAGGTTTACCAAAACTTGGAGCCTCCGAAAGGCGGGTGTTGCGCTGGATGATGGTATTGAACACCAACTCACCAAAGTGTGATCGCACATCATTAACCACTTGATTGGCAAGCCTCAATCGAGAGTCATACATCGTGAAGAGTACACCCTCGATTGCCAAGTCGGGATTCAAGCGTTCTTGAACCGCACCAATAGTATTGAGTAGTTTACTGATTCCTTCCAATGCAAAATATTCACACTGCACTGGGATAATCACCGAATCGGCAGCCGTGAGGGCATTGACCGTGGTAAAACCTAGCGAAGGCGAGCAGTCAACAAAAATATAATCATAATTATCTCTCACCTCGCTCAAAGCCTTGCTCATTTGATACTGACCATCCTCTAGCTCTCCTAGTTCTTTCTCACCCCCAACAAGGTTGATATGCGAGGGGATTAGGTGTAGAGTTGGAATACTATCACTCTGCATAATGGCTTCAGAGGCAGTGGCATTTCCCACCAAAACGTCATAGGTGTTTGGATTTTCGCCAGCCTCAAAGCCTAAGCCCGAGGTTGCATTTGCCTGAGGGTCAGCATCCACCACCAACACTCTCTGCTCGAGCACTGCCAGCGAAGCTGCAAGATTAATGGCAGTTGTCGTTTTGCCCACACCACCTTTCTGATTTGCGAATACTATTATTTTTCCCATTGAAATTCAAATTTTAATCTACAAAGGTAGTGATTTTGTGCAAATATTTTGCGCTTTTGCCCCGTTTTTAACAATAAATTTACCTCAATATAGGGTCTCCCCACTCCCCCCAGCCCACATTAAAGGGCGCAAGCGCCATATCTTCGGTCACTTTACCACTATATAGTTGATAGTTCCCCCTCTGCGACAACTCACCAATATTGGGCATAAGAATATTAGCTCCTCCGTTTACAGCTCTCTCCCGCCCCTTGGGATCCAAAGTCTCCAATGCTGTGGTGGCAGCAATATTAATCTGCGGCATCAAGAGCCTCAGAATTGCTATCATTCTAAAGGTCAATTTCACACGCTCATACTGCGAGAAGCCCGACCGCTCTGCGCTCAAGGGCGTATCTGGGTGTTCGATATAAGGCCCCATTCCACACATATTTATCCCAAAATCTTTTAAAAACAAAAGATCATCTGCCAGATCCTCCACGCTCTGCCCAGGGAGTCCTATCATCACTCCGCTCCCCACTCGATAGCCCACCTGTGCTAAATTTCGCAATGCCTCTACCCTCCCCTGCCAGCTATAACCTGCGGGGTGAATACGCGCATATATATCAGGCGAGGAGCTCTCTATGCGCAGCAAATAGCGGTGCGCTCCTGCCTCAAACCATCGCTGGTAGGTTTCCCTAGTTTGTTCACCCAAGGAAAGAGTTATACCCAAAGCCCCTTTAGAGATTTTCTTTATATCACGAACCAACCTCTCGACCTCATCTACAAAAGCATTGCTGGTTTGCTCACCTGCTTGAATCACCACCGAACCAAAGTTCCTTTCCATTGCAATGCGAGCACTCTCTAAAACACTCTCTCTCGATAGCCTGTAGCGTTTTACGCTGCGATTACTAGCTCTAATACCGCAATACAAACAGTCTTTGGCACAAATATTTGACAGTTCTATCAGCCCCCGAAGATAAACCTTGTCGCCGAGGTTTTCAATTCGAGTTTTGTGTGCCGCCTCAAACAACCAAGCGTCATCTTGTCCTTGCAGGAGGGATAAAATCTCTGATTTAATCATAGCGAACGGGCGTATATAAAATTTTATAAGTATCTTCAAGCGAACGCTTAAAAGCTCTATTGTCATACGTCGAACTATCCTCAGCCATCAGAATTTTATAGGCATCATCTCTATCAACCCAATGCGAGAAATGATCCAGCGAGCTATTTTTATGACTATAAAAGGTGAGGGTCACATTCACTCCCCCTTGGGTGTAGGGAAAATATTGATTCGAACACAGATTCCCCAACGAGTAGGCTATTCTATTGTGATGATCGATTGGTTGCACCACATGTGGGTGCGATCCTATCACCCAATCCACCCCCAAACCCCTGCACCACATCGCGAGCTTTCGTTGCTGGGCATTGGGTTTGAGTTGATACTCTAAGCCCCAATGAAAATAAACCACAACATTTGTTGCTCCCTGCTCAACAGCGCTGTTATAGTGCTGTCGAATAGCGGTTGTATCAATCAAATTTACTCTCATCCCACGGGGAATGGGCATTCCATTGGTGCCATAGGTATAGTTTAGCAGCGCCACTTTGATAGCACCCTTTTCGAGCCAAGCGATATCAACAGAGACCGTAGTATCACTCGCCCCTACGTAGCCGAGCTCATGCTCTTTGATGGTCGCTATGGTTGTTCGGAGCCCTTTTGCGCCTCTATCAACGGTGTGATTATTGGCTAGAGCGAGAGTTGTCACGCCTGCTTCTTTTAGAAAACTCACCAAGACCTCGGGGGAGCGAAACAAAGGATAACCAGTATAGGGAGGAGTGTCAGAGAGGGTGGTTTCAAGATTTACGACCGTAAAATCGCTCTGTTTCCATCGCTGCGAGATAGACGAAAACACCGAGGAATAATCAAATGTGCCGTCATCGCCCTGAGCCGCCTTGACCTGAGGGCCATGTTGCATCATATCGCCCGAGAAAGTCACCCTCATAGTATCATAGAGGGGCTTATCGGCAGCCTGCTCTACCTTCTCGCTAGGGGTAGATTGGCACGATAATAGCAGGGAGATGAAAAATATTTTTAGTAGAACAAACATTCTTTAGTGGCTAATGATTAACTTTGGGGCTTGATTCGTCTTTTTGGAATTAAGAGCAAATTCGAAGCCAGATCTTAGAGTTTACAAATGTACAAATTTCTAGACATACACACGCACAAAGACCCGCAAAATAGCGATATTATTTCTATTGTGAGCGCAACTTCCTCCGGAGAGATTCCCCAAAATGGGAGTTACTCCATAGGCGTACACCCTTGGCATGTGAGTGTGGCACAAGAGAAATTCGAGGTTATAGATTTCAGCGACCCTCGCATTATAGCCATCGGAGAGGTGGGCTTGGATTTTAGGTTTCCTCGCACAGTAGCCCAGCAGATTGTATGGTTCGAAAAACAGCTCAAGTTGGCCCAAGATTTAAACTTACCCGTAATCGTCCATTCAGTTAAGGCTCTGCCTCAAGTTCTAAATCTGCTCAAAAAATGGGAGATCCAACGTTTTATCATACATGGCTTTAGGGGCTCATCGAGCGCTGCTCAAGATATAATTAAGATGGGCGGAAAAGTGAGTTTTGGCGAAGCACTACTTCAAGACAACCGCCTAGGGGAGGTGGCAAAGGAAATAGGGATTGAAAACCTATTTTTAGAGAGCGATAACAGCGACACGGACATCAGGGAGCTATACCACAGACTCAGCGAGATAACAAACATAGAGATAGGGGAGCTCAAGGAGAGAATTTATAATAACTTCACAGAATATTTTCAACATGAACAATAACACTAACTGGCAAGCTCGCAACGAGCTCTTGCTGGGCAAAGATAAACTAGAGATACTCAAAAATTCCAACGTTCTCGTCGTGGGGGTCGGTGGCGTAGGGGCCTATGCTGCCGAGATGCTGGTTCGCTCAGGCGTAGGGCGAATGACCATTGTGGATAGCGACACTGTGAATCCCACTAATATTAACCGCCAATTGATTGCACTCCACTCTAGTGTTGGCAAAACGAAAGTCGAGGTCCTAGGCGATAGACTACTAGACATAAATCCTTCGCTCGCTCTTCGCAAAGAAGCGATATATCTACGCGATGAACTCACCGACGAGATCCTTGATAGCGAGAAATATGATTTTGTGGTGGATGCCATTGACACCCTTGCGCCAAAGGCTGCTTTGATTAAAAGCTGTATGGATAGAGCCTACCCCTTGGTGAGTTCTATGGGCGCAGGGGCGAAGACAGATCCTACGAAGGTAGAAATCGCCGACATATCCAAGACCCACCACTGCCCCTTGGCTCACATGCTACGCAAAAGGATACACAAGATGGGCATACGCAAAGGGTTTTGGGCCGTATTTTCAGCAGAACCAGTACGTGAAGGCGCTATGGTGGTAATGGAAGATGGAGCTGAGCAAAACAAAAAATCTATGGTGGGCACTGTGTCCTATATGCCAGCGGTGTTCGGCTGTGCTGCAGCTTCGGTTGCCTTGAGAGCTTTGCTGGGTGAAATGCAATAGAGCATCATATTACAAAATAAAGGGGAGATCAATTGATCTCCCCTTTATTTTTACATCTTCAGAGCACTAAGTCTCAAAAAAACATCATAGCTCCACCACTAGATTTTGATGACATGCTGTGTGGCAGTTGGTGACTGTGTACTCACCATCTGACGCTTTAAAACGAACGGTCTTGCCTGCAGGCAGATTAATGGTGCGTGAGCCCTTTTGCAGGGTATAGGTTATATCCGAGGTGTTGTAAACCTCAACCATAGAACCCTCAAATTTGCGAACCTCTAGCGAAGCTTTCACCACCTGCTCAAGCAACGAGGCATCACCCGCCAATTGACCTGCAAAATAAACAAAGCTGCGTCTTTTGAACAATCCATCTTTAATCGATTCTAGGTCTTTATTTTTTCCATACACCACTGTCATTGGGCGCAGAGCATCACCATAGTCACTATCGATCAATCCGTGAACATCCGAGTTTCCACAATAGGCAAGATTGTAGGTGTTACACCAGTCAAAAGCAATGGGATAATAATCGAAATGATTAAAAACCTCTATGCCATGAATCTTACCTTCCTCGATTAGTTTTTGATGCACAGGGTAAAGCGTTGATTTGTTATCTGGCCATCCTGGATGATTCCACATAATAAACGCTCCCTGCTCTACTGCCTTATCGATTGATTCTAGTTCGTCTTCAACTGCAATTGCATTGGCATCCTCAATAAAAAGAGCATTGAGGTGACCAAGGGGTTTGTTGCGTGTGATTTCTGTGCCTGGTATTACGATGATTCCGCGATTCTTGGCATGCTCTGCTGCGATTTTATTGGCCTCATTCAAATCACCTAGGACTTTATCTTTGAATGGTCGATACTCTATATGGTCAGTGATAGCAACCGCATCTAGGCCATCTCCCCAAGCCTCATCAACACGCATCGTTGGCCAAAGGCAGCCATCTGATAACACGGTATGGGTGTGTAGATCGCATTTGATAGGCACAAAGCCTTCGATTTTGGGAAAACGAATTTCCTCTCGAACATTGACATTGGATATTTGATCGCCCAAGTTCACAATATCCTTATTGGGATTTTGAGCAAAGGCTACACTGGAGATTAGTAGCGAGGAAAGAGTGCTGAGCAATAGTGCTCGAGTTGTTCTCATTGGTTGGTTTATTTTTAGTAATGATTTATAATTTGCGCCAAAGCTA
>CAYJLL010000093.1:0-7008 GCA_964370955.1 uncultured Rikenellaceae bacterium
CACCCCGCAGTAGAATACAAAGATACTCCAGAGCACAAGAGCGGACACTGTCAAACGATCCATGATTATTAGTATGTAGAGTACATAAAATCCCACGACAACTCTATAGAGCTTGTAGATCCACATGGGGAGTATGATTATTTTTTTTAGGTCTGAAACCTCAATGGTGCGGATATATTTTTGAAAAGGATACTCACCAATAAGCAGTGCAAGCCCCACATACAATGCCCATCTGCTTTGGTGTGATATAGCGTCGTTTGCCACCACCGCAAAGATACCAGCCGTTAGTAGCAACATCAAGTGATAGAGGGTGACTGCTGTGTTAAATCGTTTTTGGTTCATGATTATTAAATATATTTTAGGTAGTTATTCTGTGAACAAAATTATCCATAATTTGATAAACAAAAAAATATACCTAACTTTGCTAGGATTAAACTAACCAAATAAATTACAAAAAGAAAATGTTAAAAAGACTGACTTTTGCAGCTCTTCTGGCGGTGGTTTTCCACACCAGCGAGGCTCAACAAAAATCAACAACAGGCGATGTGGTAGCCTATTTTGGCAAGGAGCGCATCGAGCGTGTGGACGAAGGAGTAGTTGTGCATAACTTCAATCAAGGCTACTTCGTGCCAAATACTACCCAAAACGGCTACCTATTCCAAATGGGCGATGTGTTGGCGTGGGAGATTTTCACGGACAATTTCCAAAACCCTTATTCGGGCGACTTGAGCGCTACGAACTATGGTCGCACACGCGAAAGAGTGCAATGGATGCCCATAGCGAGCGATTCGAGCGGTAAATTCCAAGATCGTCAGCTGCGCCGTTCTTATTTGTACAGCCAGTGGGATGCTCCCAAGAGCGAGGTTCTACTATTGCAGGCAACGGGTGGTACTCGCACCATCATCAACGGACTACCTCACGAGGGTGACCACTATGATTTTGGCTATACTTTGATTCCTTTTGTGTCGAAAAAAGGCGACAACTCCTTCCTTTTCACTCAAGGTCGTTTTGGCTATGTTGAGGCTAAGGTTATTAAGCCTGAGAAACCAGTGATGTTCACCAAGCGTGATATGACAGTGGCGGATGTTCTAATTGGTGAGGGCGACCAGAAGTGGGCGGCAGTGCGTGTTGTCAACTCTTCTTCAAAGGCTGCCCAAGGTCTTTCTATCAAGTGTGAACTAAGCACAGGCGAAACGGCTACCTACAAAACCGAAGATGTGATGGATATGAGCGTGCGCAAACTGCCTTTCCTTCTTCCAGCGAGCAGTGGTAAAAGCCCTCAGGGGTTGTCTGCTCAGCTAACTCTGTTGGATAAATCAAATAAAGTTGTCGACACGATGACTATCTCTTTGCGTCTTGCTGATCCTCGCAAGATCCACGAGCGTACCTTTAGAAGCCGTGTTGATAGCTCGGTTCAATACTTCAGCGTAAACCCATCTTCGACTGTGGGCGAAGGGCAAGCCTTGGTACTTTCGGTGCACGGTGCATCGGTTGAGGCTCGCAATCAGGCTCGTGCTTATGGTCAGAAGGATTGGGCTTATATTGTTGCTCCAACCAACCGCCGCCCATTTGGTTACAACTGGGAAGAATGGGGTCGTATCGACGCTATGGAGGTGCTGGCAGAAGCCAAACGTTTATTTAAGACTGCTCCTGAGAAAACCTACCTAACGGGTCACTCTATGGGTGGTCACGGAACGTGGATTCTAGGGGCAACCTACCCTGATAAATTCGCAGCTATTGCTCCTTGTGCTGGCTATGCGGATATTGCAGGCTATGGCTCACGTGGAAATAATCCCGATGCTCGCAACCGAACTTATGATCTGTTCGACATTGTTGAGCGCGGTTCAAACGGTGGTCGTACACTAAAACTAAAACGTAATTACTTGCAGTCGGGTGTGTTTGTGCACCATGGCGATGCCGATAGAGTAGTACCAGTAGATCAAGCCCGCGCTATGCGTGAGGAGTTGGCTACTTTCCACCCTGATTTTGCTTACCACGAAGAGCCAGGCGGATCGCATTGGTATAGCAACGAGAGTGTGGACTTTGCTCCAATTTTCAACTACTTCAAATGGCACACTATCCCAAGCGGCAAGGAGGTCAAAAAACTTGAGTTCTACACCGCCTCGCCAGCCATCTCAGCCACCGACTATTGGCTAACCATAGTCCAGCAAGAAAAATCTTACGAGGTTTCGAACGTAAAACTAGAGGTCAAAGGCGATTCTATCGTGGGAACAACTCACAACGTAGCGGCTCTAGTTATAGACTTCAATCAAACCCCAATCTCGGGCGATGTGGTGGTCTCACTCGATGGCAAGAATCTAAACATTAAAGGAGAAGGACATGTTGCACTATCTAAGAGCGGCGATGTTTGGACTGAGAATAGCGGAACAAACCCTCAGCATAAAAGCCCTGTGCGTGGTGGCGGATTCAAAACAGCTTTCGATAATGATGTAGTGTTTGTTTATTCAACTGCGGGAAGCAAAGCCGAAAATGAGTGGTACAAAAACAAAGCTCGTTTTGATGCTGAAAACTTCTTGTATCGTGGTAATGGCTCTGTGGATGTAGTGAGCGATGTAGAATTCTTGTCAGGAGATTTCTCATGGCGCAACGTGATTATTTATGGTAACAGCGAGACCAACAAAGCGTGGAGCGCAGTGTTGAGCGAGTCGGCACCTCTTGTTAAGCAAGGTTCGGTTACTGTTGGTGAGCGAGTTATCGAGGGTGACGACCTAGGTGTGGTTTATGTGTATCCTCGCAGTGGCACTACTGCTTACTCGGTTGGTGTGGTTGCAGGTACTTCGCTTTTGGGAGCCAAAGCGACCTATACTAACGATTACCTAACGGGCTTCACTAGCTACCCTGATTTGATGGTGTTCTCGGTTGATATGCTTCGTCGTGGAATGGAGGACGTGGAGTGTGTCGGTTTCTTTGAGAACGACTGGAGTGTGGGCGACGACTTCAAGTTTAAGAACTAGTCCCATCCATAATAGAAAAAGAGCGAGCCTACCAGCATTTGGTAGGCTCGCTCTTTTTTGTTATAAAATATGAAGGGAATTCTTAGTTGATTAGAGTCATCAGGCTAAAACACGAGATGTTCCCCCGTGTAGCTCTCTTTGACTTTCGCAACCTTCTCAGGAGTGCCTTTGGCAATCAGTGAACCTCCTGCAGAACCACCCTCGGGGCCTATATCTAGCAGGTAGTCTGCCGAGGCTATAACATCCAAATTATGTTCGATTACCAGCACGCTATTGCCTCTGTCAACCAACTTTTGTAGAACCTCTAGCAAGACTCTAATATCCTCAAAGTGCAATCCTGTGGTGGGCTCGTCGAGGATCTAGAGAGTACTACCAGTATCACGCTTTGCAAGTTCTGAGGCGAGTTTGATACGTTGGCTTTCACCACCCGAAAGGGTTGTGCAGGGCTGCCCGAGGGTCAAATAACCTAGGCCCACCTCTTGGATGGCTTTGAGTTTGGTGAAAATCGAAGGTATGTGTTCGAAGAACTCAACCGCTTGATTTACGGTCATATTCAATACCTGATCGATGTTGCGCCCCTTGTATTTTACAGCCAGTGTGTCTTGGTTGTAGCGATGGCCGCCACAGACCTTACAGGTCACATAAACATCGGGCAGGAAGTTCATCTCTATAGTCTGAACCCCCGCTCCACGGCATTCCTCGCAGCGACCGCCCTTGACATTAAACGAGAATCGCCCTGCCTTGAACCCTCGCATCTGTGCGTCGGGAGTTGCCTCGAAAAGCGAACGAATATCCGTAAATACATTAGTGTAGGTCGCAGGGTTGCTTCGAGGGGTCTTGCCTATGGGCGCTTGATCGACCACCACCATCTTGTCGATGTTCTCCATTCCCTTAATCTTAGAATAGGGTAGAGGTTGGTCGAACGAATCGTAAAGCTCGCGCGAGAGTATAGGGCGCAGGGTGCCATTAATTAGCGACGACTTACCACTACCACTCACCCCCGTTACACATAGGAAAAGCCCCAAAGGAAATTTCACATCTATGTTTTTCAGGTTATTACCCGAGCAGCCTTTCAGCTCGAGGAACTTGCCATTGCCTTTACGGCGATTTTTGGGAATCTCAATTTTGCGTTTCCCCGTGAGGTAATCAGCGGTCATAGTGTCGCTCTTGAGGATGTCCTCTATGGTGCCCATAGCTGAAATCTCACCCCCACGGCGACCAGCCAATGGCCCAACGTCTATGATCCAATCACCCGAACGTATCATCTGTTCGTCGTGTTCGACCACCACCACTGTATTACCAGCGTCACGCAATTGCCCAAGGGAGTTAATCAATTTTAGATTGTCCCTTTGGTGAAGACCAATACTGGGCTCGTCCATAATATATAGTACGTTCACAAGTTCAGATCCAATCTGAGTTGCGAGCCTAATGCGTTGAGATTCACCACCCGAAAGAGTCATGCTCGCACGTGAAAGCGAAAGATAACCCAATCCAACATCCTCAAGGAAACCTAGTCGTGAGCGTATCTCTTTGAAGATATCTCGGGCGATGGTTTGTTGTTTTTTACTAAGGCGTTCTTCTACCTCTTGCGACCAAGCCAATAGTTCGGTGATGGTCATATCTGATAGTTCGGCAATATTCTTTTCGTCTACTTTGAAATATAGCGAGTCCTCTTTTAGGCGGCTACCATTGCAGAGCGAACATTTCTTGCGCTGCATGTATTGGCCCACCCATTTCTTGCCTCGCTTGCCGCTATCCATCTGCTCCTCGATATACTCAGGGATGCCCTCCCAGATAGTCATACCGCTCTCACCTCCTGAGCTGCTAACCCTTAGAGGTTCACTCTCGCCATTAATGAGTGCGTGAATAAAATCATCGTCCATTTCATTAAATGGAGTCTCAATAGTGTAGCCATAGCGCTTGAGAAGAGCTTCAACTTTGGTGTAGTGCCATGAGCTGGCAGCATAGCGCCCCATGGGTTCGATAGCTCCACCTTTGACACTCTTGCGCATGTCGGGGATGACTTTTTCTATGTCCATGGCGCTTTGGTAACCCAAACCATTACACTGGGGGCATGCTCCCGCAGGGGAGTTGAATGAAAAGGTGTGGGGTGCAGGCTCATTGTAGGCTATACCCGTTGTGGGGCACATCAAATTGCGAGAGAAGTATCGTGTAGCGTTTTCCTCTCTATCCAACGCGAGCACCATCATTGTTTGCCCACCCTGGCGCATAGCCTCACCTAGGCTTTCAAGTATGCGCTCGGTGGAAGTTTGCCCTACGATCACTCTATCCACCACTAGCTCCACATTGTGTACCTTGTAGCGGTCAAGCAACATTCCAGGCTCTATTTCTCGAAGTTCGCCATCGACTCTCACTCTTACGTAGCCTTTCTTGGCAAGGCTGACAAAGAGTTCACGATAGTGTCCCTTGCGCCCTTTCACCAAAGGGGCAAGTAGTGCGATCTTCTCGCCTTTGAATTTCTCACCAATGAGTTCAACTATCTCACGATCGGAGAACTTGACCATCTTCTCGCCCGTGTTTTTCGAGTAGGCGACAGAGGCACGAGCAAACAGCAGGCGCAAGAAATCGCTCACCTCTGTTATGGTGCCAACCGTAGAGCGAGGGTTGCGCCCCGTGGTTTTTTGCTCGATGGCAACCACGGGCGATAGCCCCGAGATTTTATCCACGTCTGCTCTTTCCATAGAGCCCATAAATTGGCGTGAGTAGGCCGATAGAGTCTCAAGATAGCGACGCTGCCCTTCGGCATAGATAGTATCGAATGCCAAAGACGATTTACCACTACCCGAAAGTCCAGTGATAACGGTCAGGGAGTTGCGAGGGATGGTTACCGACACATTTTTCAGGTTATGCACTCTTGCACCCTCGACCTCTATGTTTTGAATCTGCTCGGAGGCAGAGTTTTGTTTTTTAGCCATAGAATTAGTAGCCTAGTTCTTTGAAATTTTCGTTTGGTACTTTTACGGTGTATTCCTTGCCAGTCTTATTTGAGTAGCTGTAGCTGCGGATCCATGGATTTAGGATGCGCAATTGACGGTAGTTTGTGCCGTGTTTTTTTGCAAATTCGCTCCATTCGATTTGAACGTCGCTCACTCCCACCTCAGTGTAATTTTCGAAAGCAGGGTAGTAGTCCTGCTCATTTAGCTCAAAACCATATTTCGCAGGATCGCTCATCAAGATCTTAAAGCTCAAGATACGAGGCACATAGCGCATAGTCTCCTCGGGCAAAAATAGATCCCAATAGTTGTCAACCCCTTGAGTCTCCATGCGGCGTGACACTCCCGCTTGTCCAACATTATAGGACGCAGCGGCAAGAGTCCAGCTTCCAAAGCGTTTGTAGGCTTCTTTTAGGTAGCGACAAGCAGCTCTGGTTGCAATCTCAATATTGTAGCGCAGGTCGACATTAGCTCCCGTTTCAACGCCATAGGTCTTGGCGGCCGAGGTCATAAATTGCCATAGTCCAGCCGCTTTGGCCGATGAAATAGCATTGGGGTTCAAACCACTTTCGGCAACACACAAATATTTGAAATCCTCAGGGATACCATTCTCTTTGAGGATAGGCTCAATGATGGGGAAATAGCGAGACGAATTGCGCAGGGCACGAGTGGTAGAGGTGTGCATACACGAGGTAGTCAATACCTCACGATCTATAGCCTCTCTCACATAAGGATAGTCCATAGGGATAGACTCGCCTGCAAAAGTTAGGTCCATTGGCAGGGGGCGAATGCGAACCAGAGTGGTCTGAGATGATGATGTACCACTAGTGGTGTTTTCTTGGGCTTGACAGCCTGTAGAGTTAAGACTTATTAGCGCAGCGGCAAAACTAAGTAGAACGATTTTTTTCATTATTTTTTAGTAAGTGTAATTATTCTTAAAAATGAGTAGTTGTATTTTTGGGGAGATACTAGAGCTCCCCTGTGAAGTTTATTTAAGTATTAAGTATTTCACGGAACATAGTCTCTAACGAACCAGTGAGATCTATTATTTTAAACAAATCCGCTACCATCACCAAAAT
>CAYJLL010000094.1:0-6916 GCA_964370955.1 uncultured Rikenellaceae bacterium
TCACACAGATCATCCATTTCATCCTTCTCGCTTTGGGTCCACTCACCCAGCACATAATCAACCATAAATCCACGAGGAAAATCACCCCCTATGCCCACTCTCAAACGAGCGTAGCCACCTCCTCCAAGTACTTCGTTTATGTGTTTAAGGCCGTTGTGACCACCATCTGAGCCTCCTTTGCGCATGCGGAGCACTCCAAAATCTAGTGCCACGTCGTCCACCACAACAAGTATATTATCTTGTTCTATCTTCTGATTCTGCATCCAGTATCTCACAGCATTGCCCGAAAGATTCATATAGGTCGACGGCTTTAGCAGCACCAATTTCTTTCCCTTAACGCTGATTTCACAAACCGATCCATAACGCTCGGTCACCCATGTCCCTCCTGCATTTTGCGCCATATGATCTACAACCTTGAAACCCACATTGTGGCGAGTTTCACGATACTCAGCTCCAATATTACCTAGTCCAACTATCAAATATTTCATATCTTCGTTTCTTACTCTCTTAACGATTCATTGTCATCAAAAATTCTCTATTATCTCGCGTATCTTCCATCTGTTCTTTGATTAGCTCCATGGCCTCCACTGAGTTCATATCTGTCAGACTACGACGCAAGATCCACAGTTTCTGAAGAGTATCTTTATCCAACAAAAGATCATCACGACGAGTGCTACTCGATGTAATATCTACAGCAGGATAAATGCGCTTATTAGCAAGGCGACGATCCAATTGAAGTTCCATATTACCTGTACCCTTAAATTCCTCGAAAATCACCTCGTCCATCTTCGATCCCGTATCAATCAGAGCGGTTGCGATAATGGTGAGCGACCCTCTCTGTTCGGTGTTACGAGCCGCACCAAAGAATCGTTTTGGTTTGTGAAGAGCATTAGCATCAACACCACCCGAAAGAACCTTACCCGAGGCAGGTTGCACGGTGTTGTAGGCGCGAGCCAATCTCGTTATAGAGTCTAGCATAATCACCACATCGTGGCCACACTCAACCATACGCTTGGCTTTATCCAAGACCATTTCTGCCACTTTAACATGGCGAGATGCCTGCTCATCGAAGGTCGAAGCCACCACCTCGGCATTCACCGAGCGGCTCATATCAGTTACCTCCTCAGGGCGTTCGTCTATCAAAAGTACGATCAGATATGCCTCGGGGTGATTGATAGAGATTGCGTTTGCCAATGATTTAAGCAACATTGTTTTACCCGTTTTGGGCTGCGCAACAATTAGTGCACGTTGACCTTTTCCGATAGGAGCAAATAGGTCGACCACTCGATTACTAATATTATTCGAGCTCCCTCCTTGCGAGAGGTTGAATTTCTCGGTTGGGAACAGAGGCGTCAGGTATTCAAACTGAATGCGGTCACGCACCTGCTCTGGAGTGAGTCCATTAATGCGGTCGATGCGCACCATGGGGAAGAATTTATCTCCCTCACGCGGTGGACGAATTAAGCCCTGCACTGTATCACCTTGCTTTAGACCATAATTTTTGATCTGTGCTGCCGAGATATACACATCATCAGGCGAAGTAAGGTAGTTATAGTCCGCTGATCGCAAAAATCCAAAACCCTCGCCCGACATTTCTAGCGAACCCACACATTCAATAGTGCCTAGGAACTCATTTTGAAGATTGCCTCTTTTGCGTTGTTTCTCTTTATTTTGAGTTTGGGGCGCATTTGTATGAGATTCTTCTTTTGAAGTGCCCTCACCTTGGTTTTTTGTATGAACATTATGCCTAGGCTTTCTGTTAGGCCCTGCTCCTGTTTGGTCTTCTGAGACAGCAGTAGATGTACCTGCTGCCTGCTCGGCAGAGGCGGTTTCATGAGAAGGATTCATCGTTTTACGACGTCTTCTGCCTCGCTTTGACTCCTGCGAGTTATCCCCACCCTCCTCTGAGCTGACGTTCGCTTGAGTAGGCGAAGTTTGAGACTCTTGAGAGGCATGCTTAGGCTCCTCATGGTTAGATTCTGAAGTAGTTTGCACACCCTGCTCATCGCTTTGGATTTTAGGGCGTCGTCCTCTTCGTTTCTGTGGGGTTGGTTCACCATCATTGGTGCTCGCAACAGCAGTCGCACCGCCACTGCGCTCTAATATCATAGTGACAATATCACCCTTTTTAACAAATTTCTTGGGTAGTTCAACGCCTGCATCCTGCGCAACTTGGCGCAATTGGGGTAAACTCAGGGTCTCCAAAGAGGCTCTATCCTGCATCTTATAAGTAGTTATTTTAGCTTGTGGGAATTTTAAAATAGACGGTAACATCTCTGATCTCCTATCAACAATAGTTCCCGTGAAAAAGTGGAAACTTAATATATGAATGAGTTGGAGAAATTTGATAAAGAGTGTTATCAGTCACAAAGGTAAATATTTTTTTTGTAATAACAAATTTAGCACCAATATAGTACGCCCGCAGAAAAGCAAAGAGAAATGATAGCCTCGCAAAAACAAAAAAGGAACATGCAGTGATTGCATGTTCCTTTTATTTTTATTACTCAAAAGAGTCAACTTAGTCGATCAAGGCTTTGTTCATCAAGTGAATCACCTTAGAGATCTCCATGTAAGATGCGCCACGAGATGCACCAAACGATCCTCCAATCACAATTACCATATCCTCATTCTCCAATTTGTGCATACTCTCTAGCTTTTGCAACAACTGGTAAGAGAAGCGATCGTGAACAATCGAAGGCTCACCATAGAATGCCAACACACCAAACGATAGTGACAATTCACGCATTACATTCTTGCGGTAACACAAAGCATACACTGGTCGTGTTCCACGATATGCAGATAGGTAACGAGCTGTACGACCTGAAAGCGTATCAATGATGATGGCTTTGATAGGAAGGTTCTGAGTTGCACGAACTGCCGAGCGGCTCAACTGAGCAGTCACTTCGTTGTTCACACGCACCATGTTTACCTCCTCAAGCTCAGGAAGGTTAGCCTCGATTGCCATTGCAACTTTGGTCATTGTGCTCACAGCCTCAACAGGATATTTACCATTTGCGGTCTCACCCGAAAGCATGATAGCATCTACACGCTGGTAGATAGCGTTAGCGATATCGCTCACCTCCGCACGAGTTGGGCGAGGATTCTCGATCATCGAGTGTAGCATCTGAGTTGCGATAATCACAGGCTTCTTGCTCTGGATACACTTGCGAACCAAGTGACGCTGAGCGATAGGAATTTGCTCTGCGTTAAGTTCTACACCTAGGTCACCACGAGCAACCATCACCGAGTAACAGTGATCCAAGATTTCGTCGATATTGTCAACACCTTGCTGGTTTTCAATCTTAGCAATAAGTTTGATTTGGCTCTGCTCAGCATCCAAAATCTCTTGGATGTCGATCAAATCTTGCTTTGTACGCACAAAAGAGTGAGCAACAAAATCCACATCTTGCTCGATAGCCCAGTGGATATAGTCAATATCTTTAGTGGTTAGCGAAGGCAACAAAATAGGCACGTTTGGAACATTAACACTCTTGCGAGATTTCACCAAGCCGCCATTACAAACACGACATACAAGTTTATCACCCTCTTTAGCAATCACTTCAAACTCCAAGTCGCCATCATCAACAAGCACCATAGAACCTACGGGTACAGCCTCAGCGAAGTTTACATCGTTCACATAGATCAACTCACGAGACGAGTGATCGTCAGCGCTCATAGTTCCAGTGATTTTGATTTCGTCGCCACGATTGATTTGGAATGCTTCGTCAACTTTAGTGGTTCTCATCTCAGGACCTTTAGTATCGATCAAAATACCGATAGTCTCAGATACTTCACGTACATTCTTTACGATCTGGGTTGCAGCCTCCATTGGGCAGTGGGCAGTGTTGATACGTACAACATTCATTCCTGCCTCATAGAGATCACGGATGTAGTCAACTCCACAGCGAAAGTCACTAATTGTTGCAATAATTTTGGTCTTCTTTTTCATTGCTATATTTCTTCTTTATATAAAAAGTATTTATTCTTGTTCCATCATAAGGACATATTCCACCGCCAAGCGATAGGAATTCATCCCAAATCCCATAATCGAACCTTTACACCTTGGACTAATTAAGGATACATGTCTAAACTCCTCACGAGCGAGGATATTCGAGATATGAACCTCTATGGTTGGAAGTCCCATCGAGCCTACCGCCCCTACTGCATCGGCTAGAGCCACTGAGGTGTGGGTATAGCCTCCTGCATTGAGAATCACAGCATCAAAGTTATCTATCGCACCATGCAAAGCGTCAATCAGCTCGCCCTCCACATTACTTTGGTAGGCACTAACTTCCACTCTCTGCCCATACTGCTCACGGAGCACACTCAAGTAATCATCAAAGGACATTTGTCCATAGATTGATTGTTCGCGCTTGCCCAGCAAATTAAGGTTTGGACCATTAAGTATTAGTACTTTTTTGCTCGTCATAGACAAAAGGTTAGATTCAATTATAAAATCTTTTCGTGTGCAAAAGTAGTCATAAGTTTTGTAACTTCGCAATTGTAAGCGTTTTTTTTTACATCTGTTACAAAAAAATATTAAAAACCCTCACCTCACACTCGCTTTAAAGCATCTCACACGAGAGCGCTTTTCTTTCGATATAGTACTTTGGAAGAACAGAAGGCATACCTAGCGCCATACCTGCATAGATGGTTCCTTGGATACCTAGCAATTTCTCGAGTTTACCTGGGTTTGCTCTGATGGCAGTGATAACAAATCCTGTATAGATTTGACTAACACCCAAAGCCTCGGCATAGAGCGATCCATTTTGATAGGCTAAATTGGCATCCTCACATCCAAAACGACTCGCACTAGGGGTGTGAATAAATATAAGTGCTGTAGCCTCTCGAAGGATAATATCTTTGCCTGCCGCATACTCCCTATCCATTTTTTTGAACACAGGAACATAGCGCATCAAATCTGGCTTAGTCATCCGAATAATGGGCTTGAGCAGCGGATTTTGTAGTTTGTGCAACATGCGACGTATGTTTGCCATGGTGAAATCCTGCACTATACGCAGCTTCTCGGGTGTGTCCATAATAGTATATCCAACCCCCTGGAGGTTGCTGGCGGTCGGAGCTGAATGTGCCGCCTCGACTATACCTTGTAAAAATTCCTTTGGAACTGGTTTTTTACTGAGCGCGCGGTTCGAACGGCGAGCTTTCATCAATAGCATCACACTCTGGGGCGAGGGCAACACCTCTCGTTCAATCAGATGAACCTTTGAGGCTGGAAAATCGCTGTGATCTATAGCTTCAAAATGACAAGCCGCCACACAGTGTCCACACACTATACACCTCTTGGGTTTATAAACCTCCATGGCGGAACTTTCCTTCGAGGTTCTAAAAATTTCTGCGGGGCATATCTTTCGACAAGCCCCACAGGTAGTACAACGCTGAGCGTTGATGGTTATTTCTGACATGTTATATTTTCAAACTTTTATTTCACCAGAATTATTTTACAGATTCCAAAATCAGGCGCACTTCGGCTGGAGTAACGATACCATTCTCGCCTAGGTTCCAACCACGAGAGCTCATACGATTTGAGATCTCAGTGATGGTTTCCTCGCCAACACCATTTTCCGAGAGTTTGATTTTCATACCAAGCGAACAGAAGAATTCCTCGGTCTTGGCGATCGCCTCATCAATGTTGTCTGTGTTCCACACTCGTTGAGCGTATTGACGAAGTTTAGCTTCTTTCTGTCCGCGCATCACACGCATCACCCCTGGGTAAACAATAGCTAGGGTGTGACCGTGATCTAAGCCATGAAGAGCTGTTAGTTCGTGGCCTATCATGTGGGTTGCCCAGTCTTGGGTGGTTCCCATTGCGATAAAACCATTAAGACCCATAGTAGCCGTTAGCATATAGCTTGCGAAGTCCTCATAGTTGTGAGTTCCCGATAGCAGGCTAGGTGCTAACTCGATTAGAGTCACCAATAGGCTCTCAGCCCAACGATCCATCACACGGTTATTCTCCGCACGAGTTAGATACTGCTCCAAAGTGTGAGCAAAAGTATCCACAATACCGTTTGCAATTTGATTTTTAGGCAACGAATAGCAGGTTGTTGGATCTAGAATAGAGAATACGGGGAAGGTCTTTGGGTTTTTGAACGCAAATTTTTCACCTCTCTCACGACGCGAAACCACAGCACCATTGTTCATCTCCGAACCAGTTGCAGGAAGAGTCAGAACAGATGCCAAAGGCACTGCATCCACCGCTTTCGATGGATCGAGCATAAACTCCCATGGATCACCTTTATAGACAATTGCGGTTGCAATAAATTTGGTACCATCGATCACCGAACCACCACCAACGGCAAGAAGAATATCAATTTCCTCTTCCTTCGCTAGGTCCACTGCGCGACACAGTGTTTCATACTCAGGGTTAGGTTCAATACCGCCAAACTCGATGAATTTATGGCCCGAAAGAGCTGCTACAACTTGGTCGTAAACTCCATTTTTGAAGATAGAACCACCGCCGTAGGTAATCATAACTTTAGCGTCAGTGGGAATTTCTTTTGCAAGACGTGAGATTTGACCTTGACCGAAAATCAATTTTGTTGGGTTTTGAAAAACGAAATTTTGCATAGTTTTATTCGTATTTAAAGGGTTTAGAGTTTTTGGTTTATTTAAGTTTTGAGATCACTCCTTTGATTTGATCTCGAATTGAAGTGTTATATCCCGTAGAGGTCAAGTAAATATTGCCTTTACCATCGCCCACCATCACAACTGGCAGCTCTGCCCCACCCAAAGATAAGTCCTTATCAATGGTGGTGGCTAATTCACCCTTGCTATCCACGCCATAGATTATCCCTTTGGGCAGTTCGGGGAAATCACCTGCCTTGAAACGCTCCTTCTCGGGGGTCGAGCCAAAGACTACCATCACTTTCACCCCTGCTTGGGTAATATCCTTAGC
>CAYJLL010000095.1:0-6874 GCA_964370955.1 uncultured Rikenellaceae bacterium
CATAACTTTGATACGAAATTCTTATTCCTCAAATCTAGAGCACGCGAATTCAAACCACGCCCCCTTCCCTGAAATAAATAATTAAATACACCAATACCTTTAAAAATTAACACACATGTCAATCACAGATCTACTTTCAGAAAATGTTGCAAATTTTATTCATGCCGTAACTCTTGGCTTTATTGCTCTATTTCCAGTGGTCAATCCCATTGGAACCGCATTTGTTATCAACCCTTTCTTTGATGGCGTGAGTCAGCGAGAGAGAGTTCGCTATGTTAGGCGTATTGCTTTTATGGTTTTCTATTTCAGCACTGCCATCATCTTCTCAGGCCACTGGATTTTGGAACTCTTTGGCATTTCGGTAGATGTAGTGAGGATTGCTGGTGGTATAGTGATCTTTATGATAGGATGGAATATGCTCTCGGGCAAAGACGACCCAAGCAGCAAGGTTGACACTGGAAATGATGACAATAGTGTGAGCCTCAAAAAACACAACGTAGCCTCAATGCTACTCTACCCCATCACCTTCCCTATGACCGCAGGAGCAGGTGCAATCTCTGTTCTTCTAACGCTTAGTTCGCATTCGGCCAACAAAGGTATGGGAGGCTATCTCCTAAACATGGGAGCAACCCTCATCTCGGTGGTGCTGATTTGTGTGGTTACCTTCTTTATCTACGCCAATACCAACAAAATAATCGAACGCCTTGGGTCGAAGAACAAGGTTGTCGCCGAAAAAATCTTTGCTTTTCTTATTATGTGTGTTGCCATCGATATTGCCAGCACTGGAATTATCCAACTTTTCAAGTTATAACTCTCAAACTCACTGCAATAAAAGCAAGAACTCAAAATGTAAAATATCTCTTGGAAATCGTAAAATTATAGAAAAATGTTAGGGTTCATCAAAAAAAATCATTACTTTTGTTGTGAAACGAGTGTATAATCACAAAAATCATAAAAAGGAAATTTTTATAATGGCGAAAATTCAAGGCACCATCATTGTCGACGTCGAACGCTGCAAGGGTTGCGGTGTGTGCGTTGTGAATTGCCCCGTAAAAACCCTTACTCTAAGCGAGAGGGTTAATTCGAAGGGCTATAACTACAGTCAATTTATTGACCCCGAAAAGTGTATCGGCTGTGCAGGCTGCGCTATAGTGTGCCCCGATAGCATCATTACGGTGTATCGTCAAAAAATCGAAAACTAAACACAGCAACAGATCATGGAAAAAGATATTAGATTGATGAAAGGGAACGAGGTGTTGGCAGTGGCTGCTATTCGCTGCGGCTGTGACGGATACTTCGGCTACCCTATCACGCCTCAAAGTGAGGTGCTTGAGACTCTTCAAGCGGAAAAACCTTGGGAGACAAGCGGCATGGTGGTTTTGCAGGCCGAAAGTGAGGTTGCCTCGATAAATATGGTGTATGGTGGCGCTGCCACTGGCAAAAAAGTAATGACAACGACCTCCTCACCTGGACTTTCGCTGATGTGCGAAGGGATTAGCTATTTAGCTGGCGCGGAGCTGCCTTGTCTTTTGGTTGATGTAGCACGTGGAGGCCCTGGTCTGGGCTCGATTCAAGCAGCTCAATCTGACTACAATATGGTGGTCAAAGGTGGTGGACATGGCGACTATCGTCTGATTGTGCTAGCTCCTAACTCGGTTCAAGAGATGAATGACTTTGTGGAATTAGGCTTTGACCTTTCGTTTAAATACCGTGTGCCAGCAATGATCCTAACCGATGGTGTTATTGGACAGATGATGGAGAGAGTCGAGCTCTCGCCAATCAAACCACGCTGGAGCGCAAATGATATTAAAAAATATGCTCCTTGGGCTAGCGATGGAAAAAGCGGCGGACGCAAGCGTCATGTTGCAAACTCTCTTCGCCTAGATAGTGCCGATTTGGAAGTGCACAACCATCACCTTCAAGCTCGCTACCGTATGATAGAACAAAACGAGGTGCGATATGAGCAGATCCAAACCCAAGATGCAGATATAATTATTGTTGCCTACGGAACTAGCGCACGAATTAGTGCTAAGGCTGTTGAATTGGCTCGCGAACAAGGCCTAAAGGTTGGACTTCTGCGCCCTATTACTCTATTCCCTTTCCCCGAGGCAGTTTTGAACAAACTTGCTGAGCAAACAAAGGGTATGCTTACCGTTGAGATGAGCGCAGGACAAATGGTTGACGATGTACGATTGGCAGTGGCAGGCAAAACAAAAGTTGAGCACTTTGGTCGCTATGGTGGTATTATCCACACACCAAATGAGGTACTCGAGGCAGTAATTAAAATGATGGACGAGCAAAAATAACACTGGAGCAAAACAATGGAACAAACAAAAACTTTAAAGGTAAAAATTAGCTCCGAAGAACTAGTTTACCAGAAACCCCGCCTGATTACTAACAAACAGATGCACTATTGCCCTGGATGTAGCCATGGGGTGGTACACAAAGTGGTCGCAGAGCTGCTTTGCGAGATGGGACAAGAAGCAAACGCCGTTGGTGTTTCGCCTGTGGGTTGTTCGGTATTGGCCTACGACTATATTGATATTGACTGGATTCAAGCGGCACACGGCCGAGCGCCTGCAGTTGCTGCAGCTGCCAAGCGCCTGAATCCCGAAAAACTTATTTTCACCTATCAAGGCGATGGAGATTTGGCGGCTATAGGTACTGCCGAAGCTATACACGCTGCAGCTCGTGGGGATAGTATCACTATCATCTTTATAAACAACGCAATCTATGGTATGACTGGAGGCCAGATGGCTCCAACTACTCTTATGGGTATGCGTACGGCAACTTCACCCCACGGACGTGATGCTGCTCTACACGGATTCCCTTATAAAATGGCTGATATTATGGCTGGTTTTGAGGGTGTGAAATACGTAAATCGTTCGGCTGTCCACACTCCTGCTGCAGTGCGCCAAACAAAGAAAGCAATAAAAAAAGCATTTGAAAATAGCCTCGCCAATCGTGGCACTTCATTTGTGGAGATTGTTGCAACATGTAGTTCGGGATGGAAAGTTTCGCCAGTGAAAGCTAATGAATGGATGGTTGAGAATATGTTCCCAAAATATCCACTAGGCGAAATTAAAAACGAGCAGTAAGCGTGCCTAATGCACAATTCTCTGCACCTACCCACCCAAGCTATGGACTTGCCAGATAAGTCCATATAATAATAAAAACACTAATACGATGAAAGAAGAAATAATTATAGCAGGTTTTGGAGGTCAAGGCGTACTATCGATGGGTAAAATTCTAGCCTATTCTGGCATTATGCAAGACCAATACGTTACATGGATGCCATCATACGGACCCGAGATGAGGGGTGGAACGGCAAACGTTACTGTAATACTATCCGACACTCAAATCAGCTCGCCAGTGATTCAGGAGTTTGATGTAGCGATTATTCTAAACCAACAGTCGATGGACAAGTTTGCCTCTCAAGTGAAACCTGGCGGCACTTTGATCTACGATCCAAATGGAATTACTCATCTTTGCCAACGCGATGATATCACAATCTACAAGATAGGCGCAGCAGAATATGCTGCAAGTTCGGGTAATGTGAAAGTATTTAACATGGTTGTGTTGGGTGGATTCTTGAAGGTGCGCCCCATAGTCACTATGGAAAACGTGCTAAAAGGTCTTAAAAAGTCGCTACCCGAGCGTGCTCACCATTTAATTCCTGCCAATGAAGCCGCCATTGAGATGGGTGGAAAGTTGATTGAACAAGAAAAATAGCCCGAAAAAAGAGCCAAGTATTTTTGTTTTAAGATTTTTTTAACTATCTTTACATAAATAACCTACTTTAATAACAGAAGAAGAACTATGGCGACTACCGAAAAAACACGCTACTCGGATGCCGAATTAGCGGAATTTAAAGCTATCATATTGGAGAAACTAGCAAAAGCTCGCGACGATTACGAACTTTTGCGTGCTACTATTACTCACGAGACCAGCAATGGCACCGATGATACTTCACCAACATTTAAAATCCTCGAAGAGGGTGCAGCGACTCTTTCAAAAGAAGAGAGTGGTCGTTTGGCTCAGCGTCAGTTGAAGTTTATTCAACACCTTGAGGCTGCACTAATTCGCATCGAGAACAAGACATACGGCATCTGTCGTGAGACTGGCAAGTTGATACCTGCCCAGCGCCTAAAGATTGTACCCCATGCAACTCTAAGCATCGAAGCTAAAGATGCAGGTGTACGCTAGGTAGGGTGGCAATATTGCTGCATCACCATCTAGACTTAAAAGCAAAAACTAAAAATAGAAAAAGAGAGGGAACCCATGGCGGCTCCCTCTCTTTTTGGTATATATATATTCTCTACTTCTTTCCTCGAAATGCTTTATTATATTGCCTATTCATGCGCTTCGCCCACTTATTAATCTCTTGCTCTGAGATATTATCTACAACAACCTGTCCTGTTGTATCAAGAAATAAATAGACATCGCCCTTCTTCGCTAGATGCACATTCTTGTGATCCTTATAGTGGGAACTCGAAAATACTATATAATCATAAGGCGCTCTACCATCGGTCAACATTTCTCCTTTGGAATTAATCAAACCCCATGTTCCACCCTTAAAGGGGTTTGGATCGTTCCAGTGGTCATATCCAACATAAGGAGACTTTGAAAAGCGCCCCCAGCCATTTAGAGCTAGTGAGGGATCTAGATAGGTGAAGTCAAAATCAATTACGACATTCCCTTTGGTGTCTATCATCCCATAACGACCTTTCGATGGCTCAAACAGAGAGGGCACACCGCTTGCACGACGATCCCAGTCTTTATCAAGCTTCACCACCACAGCATGGTCATTATGAAAATCAAAGACTTTGCCATAAAAACTATCCATAATAACCTCGCCGTCATAGCTCAGTAGAGTTACATCTTGATCCATACCCTCTTGCCCTTCTATGAGTCCTTGACGAACTTCATCGAAGCTGCTATACTTATAAGGAGTAGTTGCTTTGCCAGTGGTCAGATCCACCAACGCCAACTTACCATCTTTGCTAAAAACAGCATGGGTAAATACATAAGCTGGATCGAACTTCTTTTGAAATTCGTCTACATAACGTACAAACTTATCATTAGTATCTACGCTTAGCTTGTCCTTCTCACTTTGTTGGGCAAGAGAAATTGAAGTGCCCATGATAAGGATTAGCCCAAAGAGTAATTGTTTTTTCATATTGAGTAAGGGTTTTAATATTGTATAGGGTTTATTTGGGGTTAGCGGCGTGAAAAATGCGGCTACCATCCAACACAAAATTAAAAAAAATAAAAGCGACTTCCAAGTCTGATGAAAAAATTAATATCATCAAACTTAAAAGTCGCTTTTATTCAATCTTCACTCTCTGGCGAACTCAATTTCACCAAGAGTCTGGCGTACTAGTATATTTCTTTACAAAAGTGAGCCACACCACCGAAAAGGTTAATTTTCGGCAACAGTTGTAGAATCTGCGGCTTTTTTATGAGCTGCACTAAGCACATCTGAGACTTTTTGCTCTACTACTTTCATGCTGTCGGAGTGAGTAGCTGAGGTTGGCGTAAGTTCAATTTGCGCGGTTGAATCAGTCGAAGTAGAATCATTTGCAGTTTGATCGACAGCAACCTTTCCAGCGGCGTTATTAAAGGTCCATTTCTCAAAACTCTGATCGGTCTCGAAGTTACGGCCACGCGTAATGCTACGACCATCACGAACTGTTGTAGTGGTGTCAGAATAGATTCTTCCGTCCTTTTCTTGCCAGTACAAACGCTCTGTTTTAAAACTTCTATCATCCAAGAAATTATCGCCTACCACATTGCCCGTCGCTTCCCAAATTTTCTCGTTAGTGTAGTACTTTGCATAATCGGCAGTAAGTTTACTTGCGATCTCACCTGCTGTACTATCCTTAAAAGTCTCAACAGTGATCCCCTTGGGGTACAGAGCATAAGGTCGCTCCGCCAACTCGAAAAGTAGTATTTCGGGGGCAAACATCCTAAAACGTTTATAACCGTTACCCGAGTACACTATTGTACGATTTGTGCTACTCATGGTTGGCGTGGTCTCGGGGTCAGACACTGCTTCTTGGGGTTCAACTTGAGAACATGCGCTCACGAAAAGCAAAAAAACGAATAGGGGCGTATATATATACGCCCTCATTCGATTATTGTATTTTACACTACTCGATAGTTTATTCACTCTTCGATTTAGTTTTAGTTAGTATCGTAACAGCGCTGAGGCTGTCAGAAAATAATTAGCGGCCACGAACTGTGGTGCGCCCTGATACCCAACCACAATTAACAGTGTAACCTTGACCCTCTTCCAAACCATACATAAATAGGTCTGTTTTCTTTGGGAAGTTTGCTGTTAGGTTGTATAGTGCATTGCGGGCGTCTTTCTTCATAGGATCTTCGTCGTCCATCAAAGACACTGCACGTCCCATAGCATCAGCTACCAACCAGCTAGCGTAAGTGCGATTCTCGCCGCTACAACCATTCATACCTGTCATTAGTGCATTTGCATACATAAACGATGCCAAAGCATTTTCAGGATCAATCTCCATAGCTTTGCGAGCCATATCGGCTGCACCCTTAGCGTTATTTGTAAGCAACATCTGACCAGCAGCATTAGTAAGAAGAGAAACCTTCATTTCAGGATCAGTTGCGCTTTCGATTGCAACATTCAAGAATTGTTGTGCTTTCTCAAAGTCACCTTTATCTTCATAAGCAGAAGATAGCATCAGTGCAACCTCTGGCTTTTGCTCGGTTTGGAAATATTTCTCAAGAACCGCCAACTGGAACTCAGACTTACACTGAGCGTTAGAAAGAAGTGCTAGGATTTTCTTAACCAACTCGAAGTCATCTGGGTTAGCGTCAAATTGTGGCTTGAACACTTTCTCTA
>CAYJLL010000096.1:0-3245 GCA_964370955.1 uncultured Rikenellaceae bacterium
ACCTTTTCAAGATAAAAACGAACTAGAGCAGTGGGAGAGTTGGCGAGAGAGTAATGCTGCTTTGAGTGTGTGGCTGGGGGCGTATGTGCTCGTTTTTAAGAATCCCAAGCTTCCCAGTCAGCATTTTGTTATTCGTAGCTAGGGCGAGGTTCTTGTTTTTTCATTAAAATAATTTTACTAACTTTGAAAAAATTAACCTAAAAATAATTAAAGCATGACAAAATTTACTCTCGCGCTTGCCGCAGCGGCTCTTTTGGGCTCGTGTGGCACTAACTCAAACACTTATCAGATCAGTGGAACTGCCGATTCGACTCTCAACGGCAAACAAGTACTTATGTACTATAATATCCCTAATGGCATTGACACTATTGCAACTACCATTATAGAGAATGGGAAGTTCGCACTAGAGGGCTCGTTTGAATCATTGCCAAAAACGGTTTATACGGTGATGATCCCTGGGACTATAAGTCGTACTCGCCTAGTGAACGAGCCAGTTCAAGCGGATGTTCATTTTTTTGCGGAGACTTTCCCGCAAATCACAGTTGGCAAGGGCGAGCTAAACAAGGTGCTTGCAGAGATGAGCTCAACAGGCATTAAGCTTGAGAATGACTTTGTGGCATTTTATCAAGCTAATCAAGCAGATGGTGCTGCAGTAATGGCTGAGTATCAACGTAAAGAAGAAATCCTATCGCGGATGCGTGATAGTGTGATGAATGCGCACAAGGACGATATGTTGGGAGCCTATGCTCTGATGGAGAATATTCAAAAATATACGAATCTTGCACAATTGGATTCAGTTATGGCGCTAGTGGCGCTCGCAAAAGACTTTGCGCCTATCACTGACCAGCGTGACCGACTTTTAGCAGTTGAGAATACTTCTGCGGGCAAAATGTTCGTTGATTTCTCGGCGACAACTCCCGAGGGAGAGCCAGCGAAACTTTCTGATTATGTTGGTAAAGGACAATATGTTTTGGTGGACTTCTGGGCTTCGTGGTGTGGTCCTTGTACAGCCGAGTTGCCTTACCTAAGAGATGCAGTAGCGAAATTCTCTGACAAAGGTTTTGTGATGCTGGGCGTTAATGTGTGGGATCAGAAGGAGGCTTTCGAGAAGTCACTCAAAGAGAAGGATATGAACTGGGCTAATATCTACGCCTCGCACGATAAGACTGCAACAGATCTTTATGGCGTTCAGGGTATCCCAACTTTGATCTTGTTTGCTCCCGATGGCACTATCGTAAATCGCACTTTGCGTGGGCAGGCTATTATAGATCAATTGACAGAGATCTATAAATAACCTTAAAACAAAAGTAACTCTATAAAAAATGGAGAAACCACATCTACTGCGGTTTCTCCATTTTTATTTCCACGCCCATGGCTATTGTTTGTAGGTAGCCTTAGAGGCTTGTCTTTGAGGCTCGCCAATAGGGTAGAGTATTTCTACCACTTGCGTTTGAGTAGTTCGTTAGTGTAGAGCTTAAGCCTATCGCTAGCTGTGCTTTCACCTTGGGCTCCAACTAGATTTTTCATTGCTTCTGAGAAATAGTCTTCAACTGTTTTTTGTGCGGTCTCTCTCACAGATAGCTCATCGTAGATATTGCGCACAACTTCCAGTTCGCGAGAATTTTGGAGAATCTCTCTTTGCTCAGCATTGGCATTTTGATAGGCGGTTAGATACAGAAAAGTTTTTTTGCCCACCGCGATGTCTCCACCGATATTTTTACCAAAACAACTAACATCTCCATAGGTGTCTAATAGGTCGTCCTGAATCTGGAAAGCAAGCCCGATATTAATACCAAAATCATATAGCGCACGGCATTGTTGCTCACTCGCTCCCCCAATATAGGCTCCTATCTCGAGAGAGGCAGCCATTAGAACCGCAGTTTTAAGGCGTATCATATTAAGGTAGTTATCTATCGTGACGGCGCTCTGTGTCTCGAAATCCATGTCGTATTGTTGACCTTGGCAAACCTCCATCGAGGCTTTGTTGAAAATCTCAAGTACTCTTGGTAGCTTCTCTTTACTTACGCCCTCTCCCAGCAAGCGATAGGCGAGTATTAGCATCGCATCTCCCGATAATATTGCGCTGTTTGCTGACCATTTAATATGGACGGTTTTTCGGCCTCGACGCAAGGGAGCACCATCCATAATATCGTCGTGTAGGAGGGTGAAATTATGGAAAACCTCTAGCGCAATTGCAGCTTGATAAATTTCTTGATCGGGCTCACCATACAAGCTGTGAGCGAGGATGGCTAGCCTAGGGCGCATGCGTTTGCCACCATCTTCAAGTATGTAACGAATTGGCTGATAGAGCGAAGCGGGTTGTTCCTTTAAACTAATATTTTCAATATATTCTTCTATTTGGCTTAGTATCTTAGGCATGGGTATGTAAAATTTCTTAACATTAATTTCACAAATTTACGCAATAAATTTGTAATTAATGAAAATAGTAGTAATTTTGGATACTTTATTATTCAAAACAAACATTATAAACTTAAGGTTAAATTATGAAACAGTTAGTTGTAGGCATTGATATCGGGGGGACAAACTCTGTATATGGACTTGTTGATCGTGATGGTAATATGTATGGTGAGGGAGTACTCTCAACTCGTCAGTATCCAGATTTTGATCAGTATCTTGAAGAATTATATCTTGGTATTCAAGGACTTCTAAAACAAGTAGACGTAGAATGCGAATTGATCGGTATCGGTATTGGTGCTCCAAACGCTAATTACTATAATGGAACAATCGAAAACGCAGCAAACCTAGTGTGGTCAGGCATAGTTCCTTTTGTGGAGCAAATGAAGCGTTATTTCCCAACTATTCCAGTGATTATCACTAATGATGCGAATGCAGCAGCGATTGGTGAGGGTGTTTATGGCGCTGCTCGTGGAATGAAAGACTTTATCGTAGTGACCCTAGGTACAGGTCTAGGCTCGGGATTTGTTTCTAATGGTAAGTTGGTTTATGGTCATGACTCATTTGCAGGTGAGCTAGGCCACGTGATCGTTAATCGTACTGGTCGCCAGTGTGGATGTGGTCGCAAGGGGTGTCTTGAGACTTATGTGTCGGCAACTGGAATCAAACGTACAGCGTTCAAACTTCTAGCTGACCAACTTGAGGATTCTGAATTTAGAAATATTACATTCAATAGCCTGACAGCTGAAATGATTACTATGGCAGCGCTTAATGGCGATCCTCTAGCAATCGCAGCTTATGAGTACACAGGCCAAATGCTAGGTCAGGCG
>CAYJLL010000096.1:3292-6809 GCA_964370955.1 uncultured Rikenellaceae bacterium
TGTACTTGGTGCTTCTGCGCTAGTGTGGCAAGAGATGGAGCAATAGTTCTAGGTACCCAAAATAAAAAAAACAAGGCGAAAATCCTCACGTAGGGTTTTCGCCTTGTTTTTTAAGTGGCATTTTTCTCTCAGGCAGATGTGGAGAGCCTAGCAAAGGTATGTGATAGTATGACTGTGCTTTCCAGCGGTAGTAACAAAAAATCCCCTCTAAAGAAAAGCACTAGAGGGGATGATAAGTAAGATATAATAACCTTGTCTGTTATTGCTCGTCAAGGATTAGTCGAGCTTTCTCTAGAATGGTCACATCATCGAAAGTAACAATACCACCATCAGGTCCTGGTTCCATGTGAATTCCTTGAGGGAGGCCTTCTCCAGATTTGTAGTGAGTGCCGCCGAAATAGTTGCGAACAGTGTCCTGCTCGATTCCTAGTTCTTCGGCAATGCGGCCCATTGAGCCATCGGGTAGAGCGTCTTTGATGCGACGTAGCTCGTTAAATGTGATAGTGTTCATACGCGTTAATTTGTTATTGGGTTAATACAAGATTTATTCTTCGTATTTGATAGAAGTTCCTTACTTCAAAGATAACTAAAAAAATGCCAATATCAAAAAAAAAGCACCATTTTTTTAGAAACGGTGCTTTTTATCTGAGATTGATTTATGTTATGTGAGCTTTCGCATTAAAGGGATCTTGCGAAGCAGTGCGATTATTATCGTGGTAATGATAAATGAACATACGAAAACTATGAAAATTGAAATTAAAGGAGAGATGTCTCGCAGATAATCTATCAATAGTTCGTAAACCACGTGAACCATCACGAAGTGTGCAAGGAAAATACCGTAGCTATATTCAGAAATTCGAGCAACAATATTGCGAGGTTAAAAATTGATCTTTTGGATCAGAACAAAGAAAGGCACTGTCATTAGCATCACGTTGAAGCTAGTGTAAGACCAAGGTATCTCAAGCATGTTGAAGTTATCAGGGAAGTTATTGCGTACCCAGTGGAAGCCCTCGAAGGTGAAAGCGTAACCCACCGCGTATGCTATGGTGCAAAGAAACACTGTCTTTTTCATAGACCACTCAATTGGATATTTGCGGAAGTAATACCCCAAAAGAGCATAGCCCAAGAAGCCCGATACATATTGGAAGGTGTCAAAAGTGTTCCACGAGCAATCGCCATAAATACCATAAGTGCCATAGTTACCCATGTATCCAAGAGAAGGGAGTACTATTTCTATATATTGCAAGAAGGTAGTGAATAGCCAAATACCCAGCAGAATATGAAGCTCTTTTTTGGTTGCCTGTGCCACCCAGCTCGAAATAACAGGGATGATTAGATATAGTCCTATCATCATGTAGATGTACCAGTAGGGTACAGTCGAATAGTTGAAGCTAAAGAGCCATATCCACAGATTGTTGAGCGTTGCTCCAATGGTGTGATTGTCAGCACTCACGCTGGGGTTCATCACAGGATCCATTCCCTGAGTAAAGACGTAGAATAAAATGGGCGAGAGGATACTCCAAAACGCAAAAGGGATAAGGATACGTTTTAGTCGTTTGTTGTAAAACTCCCCTAGGCGCAAATTGGTTGGGATCAAAAGCGCACCAGAGATCATAATAAACAGAGGCACTGCGGGGCGATAGAAAGAGCCCCAGATGGCGCCAGCCTGAAAGTCCACAGGGTCGCCACTAGCGACAAACGGATCGACGCTGTGTGCCAAGACCACCATAAGGCAGGCAAGCACTCGCACATAGTCAATCCACACAAGGTTGTGTTTTTGAGATAATGTTTTTGACATAATTAATTTAGGTTTGGTTAAAATTCCTACAAAGATAACAAAAAAAACTGATCGCCAAATTAAACAATAAGACATGCGTTGTTTGGAAACCAAAGCAAAAATATTTAACTTTGTCTTTCAAAATAGAGCAGAAAAATAAACTATAAATCATAAAATAATGGGAACTAAAAGAGAAATCCTTGATCAGATGACTCCTAAGATGGAGAAATCGTTGGCTCACTTCCAAGAGATCCTTAGCAATGTTAAGGCTGGTAAGGCGAGTGTAAACGTGCTAAATGGAGTGATGGTCGAGTCTTACGGCGCGATGATGCCAGTGAACCAAGTGGCGAGTGTTACTGTGCCTGACGCTAAAACAATTATGATCCAACCTTGGGATAAAGGTTTGATGGGCGTAATCGAGAAGGCTATCATTAATTCAAATCTAGGAATGACTCCTTCGAACAATGGCGAGATGATTCGTCTGAACGTGCCACCTCTGACCGAGGAGCGTCGTCGTGAGTTGATGAAGCAGATCAAAGCTGACGCTGAGGCTACTCGTGTGACTATGCGTGGTTACCGTCGTGACACTATCGATGCAATCAAAAAGGCTATCAAGAGCGAAGGCTTGCCTGAGGATGTTGCAAAAGATGGTGAGGATGAAGCACAAAAAATCATGGACAAATTCAGCAAAAACATCGATGAGATGTTGGCGGTGAAAGAAAAAGAGATTATGACAGTTTAATTCTCTTTCTAGAGTCATAAAAATAATACGGGCGAGCCTCACATTAAGAGAGGCTCGCCCGTATTATTTAGATAGCGAAAATAGTTTATTTAACGATTACAAGAGTTCTTTCATCGACTAGTTTTCCATTCAAGTAGCGATCAGAAACCACAAATGTTGGTTCTTTTTTAAACTCATAATCATGCACAAGACGAATCTCATCGCTAGTGCCATCACCCCACGAAATGACCATCGTCTCGTTCCAGTCCTCATCGCCGGAGAACTCTCCAAAACTTAGATATGGCTGATCGCCTTGATTGTAGGAGATTAGTTTTAAACCGTCGAGCACAGCTAGGTAGTAGCGGGTTTGAGCGTTCTGAGTGCTCATATTCACACCTAGTGGATATTCAACGCCCTTGTAGATCACCTTAATATCATTGTCGAGGATGTTGCTTGGGTTGCTCTCTATGAGCAGGCTGTTGCCTTGGCCGTCCACCACTTGAATGTCAATATTTACAGGGTATACATCCCATATTTTTCCATTGTCGTTGTTACAACCCATTAAAATTAGACAATAGGCTACACTAAAGATGGTTTTTAGAATTGTTTTCATTGTAGAATGATTTGTAGGTTTTTGGCAAAGTTAGCGATTTTTTTATTATTGCTTGATGTTGCAATGATTTTTTTTGAAAATTCCGATGTTTTGCTCTGTTGTTGTGATGATGACTAAAACGTGCAAGCGAGAGCACGTAAAGTGAAATCATTACGCATATGTAGAATCTTCCGTTGTTAGAAATGATGTTTTCTCCTGCTACCCACGAGGTGAGAGCTGTGGCAGCAGTGGCGCAAAGGGGGAGCGTAAAAGATTTTAGAAAGATGTTCATAGTTTTAGGGGTTTGTAGGTGTACACTATGTTTGTCAATGTAAATTTAATAATATTTTGCGAAATATCAAAGTGAAAAAATATTATATTAGTTATTTAATGAACATGAAAAAAGGAAAGTAGCACCGCTGATACT
>CAYJLL010000097.1:0-6700 GCA_964370955.1 uncultured Rikenellaceae bacterium
AGGTAAATTCGTCTAAGCCCCTTGCGGTTCGTCCTTAAAAGGCAAACCAAGGAAGAGCCAAACCAAAAGAGAACCCCTACTTGGTTAAAGAGCCTGAAACAGACTAAATCGTAGATTTACGCTGTTTTAAGGGGTTTAACCATAAAAAGAAAAGCTAAAGCAATCATAAGGGACAGATTAACAACCAAAAAGACGCTTTGCATCCCATAGCCGTGCGCACCGCACCCCAACGGGGAGCACGGCTCGCCTAAAGGCAAGCCCATTGCACTCCCCTGCGGTACGCACGCCTTAAAAGACACAGTTAGAGCTAGATGATAAAGACTCAATGCGTCCGCCCCTGAAAAGGTAAACCCCACGAAGATAAATCATTGCAAAGATCAACTAGCATCGCCCTGCAACCCCTGCATCAAGATGCCTCTTATCATGAAAAATACTCTTTATATTTTCATTGTTCAAAATTGGATATCGTAGGAAAAAACAGACTCCGCATTGAAAAACTTACAAATAATTTATATCTTTGTCTTGTGTCATCCCCCTATTTTAGAGTTCAAGGATGAAAATTAAATAATAAACCATAAAACACTAACCAAGGAAATGATTAAAAAATTCCTAGTTGCGGCTCTGATGTTGCCGCTGTTGGCAACGGGCGTGGCTCGTGCTGACGAAGGGATGTGGCTACTGCCTTATCTCTCGAAGTACAATGCTAAAGACATGAAAAAAGCAGGCTTCAAACTCTCACCCGAGGACATCTACTCGATCAACAAGAACTCTTTGAAAGATGCTATTGTAATCTTCGGACGTGGATGTACTGGTGAGATTGTGTCAAGCCAAGGCCTACTTTTCACCAACCACCACTGTGGTTTTGGTAACATTCAGGCGCTATCTTCGTTGGAGCACAACTACCTTCAGGATGGTTTCTGGGCTAAATCTTTCGACCAAGAGCTTTCTGCCGATGGACTAACCGCTCAGTTTGTGCGCGAGATCAAAGACGTGACAGCTGAGGTACTAGAGGGCACTACTCTTAATCAAAATTCTAAGGAGCGTGACGAGATTATCAACGCTCACCGCAAAGAAATCGCAGAGGCTAACACTAATGCCGACAAGAACCTTCGCGCTATTGTTCAGCCTATGTTTGGCGGCAACCAGTACATTATGTTCGTTTATGAGACTTTTGGTGATGTGCGCCTAGTGGGTACACCTCCTCAATCAGTTGGTAAGTATGGTGGCGACACCGACAACTGGATGTGGCCTCGCCACACTGGTGACTTCGCTATTTTCCGTGTTTACGCCTCCAAAGACAACCAATCGACCAAAGGTTACTCTAAAGATAACGTACCTTACAAGCCTAAAAAACATCTAACCGTATCGACTAAAGGTGTTAAGGAGGGTGATTTTGCTATGATTATGGGCTTCCCTGGCAGCACCAACCGCTATATGACAACTTGGGAGATTGACCAAACCCTCGAAAGCTCTAACCCAGTGCGTATTGATATGCGTGGTGCGAAGCAAGAGATCTGGTGGGCAGATATGATGGCTGATCCTAAGGTTCGCCTTCAGTATGCTAACAAATTTGCTGGTTCGTCGAACTACTGGAAGAACTCTATCGGTATGAGCCGTGGTCTTCGTCGCCTAGATATCCGCTCTCGCAAGCAGGCTGAGCAAGACGCTTTCACCGCTTGGGTGAATGCTGATCCAGCTCGCAAAGAGAAATACGGAACAGCCCTAACTCTAATCGAGGAGGCCGTTAAGGAGCGCACTCCAGCTCAGCGCAAAAGCCAAATCTACATGGAGGCTCTAAGTGGTGCTGAGGCGTATATGTTCGCTCTTCGCAGCGCAGGGGCGATTGCTAAAGAGGGTAACGACGACGCTCTAATCGCTTCGGGCGAGGCGTTCTTTAAGAACTACAACGCTCCAACCGACAAAAAAGCATCATTGAAGATGTTTGAAATGATGGCATCTATGCTTGAGGGTGGTGAGTACCCTGCTTTCTTGAACCTTTCTTTCCCAGCAAGCTTTGCTGAGAACTTCGAGAAGAGCCCATTCACCGACAAGGCTCGCTTTATGGCGGCTGTGAAAGATCGCAAGCTCTTCACCGAAGATCCTATCTATAAGCAAACTCAAGAGTTCGTTCCTTTCATGCAAGAGGCTGGTAAAGCAAGCTCTGCTCCTGCTGCGAAATTCGCCGAGGGACACCGCCTATACCTAGCGGGTCTATTGGAAATGAACGAAGGCAAGAAGTCTATGTACCCAGATGCTAACTTCACTATCCGTGCCACTTATGGTACTGTTGAGCCTTATAAAGCTGCCGATGCGGTGCATTATGACTATATCACAACCCTTGACGGTGTGATCGCTAAGGCTGACCCTACGAACCCTGATTTCGTTCTTGATCCTGCGCTTTATGAGCTTTGGAAGAACAAAGACTTCGGACGTTGGGCTGTGAACGGTACAGTGCCTGTTGGCTTCCTTTCGACCAACGACATCACCGGTGGTAACTCTGGTAGCCCTATCCTTAACGCTTCGGGCGAGTTGATCGGACTTGCGTTTGACGGTAACTGGGAGGCTATGAGTGGCGATATCGCCTTCGAGCCAGAGCTTCAGCGTACTATCAACGTGGATGTTCGCTACCTACTTTTCATTGTTGAAAAACTAGGTAAAGCACAAAATATTATCGATGAGCTGACTTTGAACTAGTCTTTATTTATCTATCTTTTATAAAAAGGGTGCCCAAATGTTGGGCATCCTTTTTTGTTTTCAGATTAAGGGGTGTAAAGACGCTTTGCGCCACATAGCTGTGCGAACTGGCGCGAGCGGTGGCTTTTTGAGAGATGAGTCATAACAAACGCTTTGCGTCCTAGCAGGGCGTACGCTCCCCTCGCGGAAGCCCTGCTCTTCGTTGTACTGCGAGCCTTGCACCCGCAGCGTACGCCCTCCAAGCTGGAACAGCGGTGATTTGTGAGAGATAAATAATCGCCCAGTGCGGGCACGCACTAGCAGGGCACACGTCTTAAACAAAACAGCAATTGATAACAAGGGTATAGAAAAACACAATTTTACTATCTTTGCAAAAAACCAAACAATAACTATGAAAAAATTACTTCTTTCAACCCTGCTTTGCCTTAGCACGCTCGATGCAATAGCGCAAAATGACTACAAAAAAGAGGGGTGGGAAATCCAAGCCACCAACAAAGAAAACTACAATGGAGTGACTCTTGCCAATGGCCGCATAGGTATAGTGAGCGGAAAAAACATTTTTGGGGTGAGCGATATAGTCCTCAATGGAGTTTTTGACCTCGAATATATGGGAGGTGTGAGCCGAGTGGTTAGAGGGCCGCTGTGGACTAATCTTAGCCTTAAAATCGACAACGAAACCCTCGCAGATAGCACCATAAGTGATTGGGGTCAAACCCTCAATATGAGGGAGGCTTACCTCGAAACCAATTTTGACTTCCAAGGTAAAGCAAGCGTGAGCTATCGCACTATGGCACTTCGCAATCTGCCCTATATGGGATTGGTGGTGGTCGATGTGGTTGCGAAAGAAGATATTACTCTGGAGGCTATCAACCAAACACTCTTCCCCGAAGAACTACAAAACACCAACTCTCAATATAGGATTCTCAGGGATTTGGATGTAGTGATGCCGCTGTGCACATCCATCGCCACTAGTCGCACTGGCCTACAAGATGTGGCTAGCGCTTCGGCTTTTCTGTTTGATGCAGAGCAGCTTGAAACATTGGGAGGCGATGATAATAAGATAATTTCATTCACAAAAGAACTAAAAAAAGGCGAGCGCTTTCGTTTTGCTTTAACGGGAGCTAGCACCTCTTCCAGAGATTTTGTTCACCCTCACGCCGAGGCTGAACGTATGGTGGTTTTTGCCCTGCGCTCAGATCTAGGTGAACTCATCGAGGGGCACACCAAGCTTTGGGATGAACTATGGCAGGGAGATATCATAATCGAGGGTGCGCCTGAAGATCAGAGAGATGTCCGCCTTGCGCTCTACAACCTCTATTCTTTCGCTAGAGAGGGAACAGCTTTAAGCATAGCTCCTATGGGTCTTTCGACCACCACGGGTTATAATGGTCATGTGTTTTGGGATACAGAGATTTGGATGTTCCCACCCCTTGCAATGCTCAATGAGGGTATAGCTCGTTCGCTTATAGACTATCGCAGCGAGCGACTAGGCAAAGCAACACAAAGGGCTGCACTTTTTGGATATGATGGTGCTATGTTCCCGTGGGAGAGTGATGATAGTGGCGAGGAGGCGACCCCTACGTGGTGTCTAACAGGTACTTTCGAGCATCACATCACCGCCGACATAGGTATTGCGTTCTGGAATTATTATAGAGCGAGCGGGGATAAGCAATGGCTCAAAGAGGATGGTTATGAGGTGATGAAAAACGTTGCGGATTTTTGGGCATCGCGTGCCAGCAAGAACAGCGATGGGAGCTACTCGATTATAAATGTGGTGGGGGCTAACGAGTTTGCTCACAACGTTAACGACAATGCCTTTACTAATGGTTCAGCCATACTTGCTATGGAGTATGCTGCTCGCGCAGCAGAGGTGCTGGGCGTGGCTCCCAACCCCAAATGGAGAGAGATTTCAACAAAAATCAAGTTCCATAAAGATCCAAGTGGTGTGACTATGGAACACTCTGCATACCGAGGTGAGATCATCAAACAAGCGGACGTAAACCTATTGGCCTACCCCTTGGAGCTTATCACCGACCCCGAGCAGATACTTCGTGATTTGAAGTACTACGAGCCTAAGATGTTTGAAGATGGCCCTGCGATGGGAAGCTCTATTCTCTCTATTTTGTATGCTCGATTGGGCGATAAAGAGAAGGCCTATGAGCTATTCAAAAAGAGCTACATACCCAACAAACGCCCTCCTTTCGGGGTGCTTAGTGAATCGGCCTTCTCCAACAACCCCTATTTCGCCACTGGAGCAGGGGGGATGCTTCAGGCGGTTTTGAATGGTTTCGCAGGACTTAGATTTACTGATGGGGGTATCACCCAAGGGAAAACCCTCCTGCCAAGTCAGTGGAAATCGCTCACCATCACGGGCGTGGGAAAAGAGAAAAAAAATTATAGAATTACTAAATAGAGAGATACTTTTTTGTGCTCACCCTGCGTTATAGTTATGTTAAAATCTAGAAAATGACAAATAACAAATTTCCACAAAACATTATTTTCGATCTTGGAGGTGTATTGTTAGATATAGATATTTCCCTGAGTATCAAAGCCTTTGAAAAGCTTGGTATTCAGGCCAAACAAGAGGATATACACCCAAATAACACAGGGGTGTTTATCACCTTGGAAAAGGGAGAAATCTCAGACGATGAGTTTGCAAAAACACTAATTGAGAGTGTGAAAGGTGCTAATCGTCCCACTAAAGAGCAGGTGTTTGATGCTTGGAATGAACTGTTATTGCCATACAAATGGGAGCGATTCGAGATGCTCGACACGCTCAGGGAAAAAGGACATAAGGTTTTCCTTTTGAGCAATACCAACCACCCTCATCATGTGTTTTTCGAAGATAGATTCGATCGTGAGCACCCACAAGGGCGCACTTTCCGTTCGTTTTTCGATGGGGTGTTCTACTCGGATGAGATGAAAATGCGCAAACCCGAGAAAGAAATCTATCAAAAGGTCCAGCAAATTATTGGTTCACCATCGCCTCAAGAGATTCTATTTATCGACGACAACGCCCCAAACCTAGAAGCACCAAGCCATCTGGGTTGGCAAACACACCTACACAACCCTAAAAGCTCTATTATAGATTTTTTCAAAGGGGTTTAAAAACTGATTTTTTAAAGGGAAATTAAAACACCCTTTTAGCTAATAATTAAAATTTTATTATCTTTGCGTCCATGAAAAAAATATTCTTATCACTCATAGCTGCTCTTGCGCTAGGATCTTGTGCAACAGACACTCCAATAGATACAGACCTACTAACTCAACAGTCTTTTGAGGCTTGGCTTGCCAAAAACGACCCACAGGCTGTTAAGTTCGAAGATAACGATGAGATTTATATCCGCTACGACAAGCGTGGTCCCGAACTATCGCCCGCCGATACATCATCAACCCTTGTTGAATATGCTTTGTATCGACTTAAATACACAGCCTACTTGCTGGATGGAAGCATTATATCTACTCGAGATAGTTTGGTATCAAAGCGCTCAGGGTATTGGCACAACTCAACTCACTGGGTAGATGCCTATATTCACCACTACGAGGAAAATACATTCTACTGCCCAGGGCTTTATGATGTGGTCTCAACCATGCGTCCAGGAGACGTAGCTAGAGTTTACCTCTCATCGGATGAAGCCTACAATCAGGACTATATGAATATCTCAGAGGGTTACTATGGAAATGCTGCTTACAACCATTTGGGCTCGATGATCTACTTCGATCTAGAAATAGGACAGGTGAATCATAATGCCTATGTAGCGCAAAAAGATTCGCTCATTAAATATGTTGCATCTTGGGGACTATCTGCTGGGGATTCTATAAAAGATGGACTCTACAAGCGCTCTATAATCGATAACCCACTAGGTGACTCGATTACTGCCGATAGTACGATTATGCTATACTACACTGAATATTTCCCAGATGGTTTCATGATTTCGACAAATGAGTATGAAGTTGCCGAGTCGCTAGATAGAGTACTGGATGCAGATGAGCTAACTGGTGAGTC
>CAYJLL010000098.1:0-6654 GCA_964370955.1 uncultured Rikenellaceae bacterium
CTTGTGTATGCTGTCATTCTTATTCTCTTGTGGTGACGCACCTTCGCCCGAAGTACCCGAGGTGCCCGATGAACCATAAGTGATAGAAGAAGTTGTTGAAGAACGTCCAGCGTGGTACACAACCTATCCTCCTGCGGAACTAACTGGTTCAGGTGCTAAAAGCTCGTATAAGAGTAATGAAGTGCGACTCTCATTCTTTGGGTGGGGCGAGGATAAAGATTTTATTACGAATGTAAACTTTCCGAGCTATGTGGAAGGAGAGAAAAAAGCTGCTATTTTGACCTACCGCATGGGGGCTTGGAAAGAAGGACCTTCGGCATGGGATATAACAACGATGATCTATGTGAAAGACAAAGCCTCGGGAGAGTGGTTCGAACTTGTGCGTGCTTTTACACCCTATGGCGGCTCGTTCAATTCGACCTGGGAGCGTTACTACTATTTTGATATCACTGATTATTTGCCTCTTTTGAGTGGTGAAACTGAATTTAGAGTGTATTATGGTGGTTTTGATGCTACTGATACACGAGCTCACACGGTGACTCTTACTTTCGACTTCTTTGATGGTAAACCTGATATGATCCCAGTGTATAGAGCAAAGGTCTATGATAGTGGAGCGGATGGCAATACTGGTTATAGAGCCTACGCTTATGGCGTGCCAGGTGCGGATATTGAAGCAGCTGAACGCATGGGATTGAGAAGTTTTGATATACCCGCAAATGTCGATGAACTTGAACTGAGGGTTGCCATTAGTGGCCACGGACACGACCAAGGACAATTCATTGATCGTAGTGGCTATAGCACCCGCAATGCTGCAGAATTTGATGAGAATTTCTATACTATCAAAATTAATGGAGCCGCACTAGAGGAACAGGGACGCATTTTCCGCGCTTGTGGTAACAACTACCCTCAGGCTGGAACTTATGCCTATGATAGAGCTAACTGGTGTCCAGGGCAACCTCTTCAAACCCAGTGGTGGAATGTCACAGATATACCATCGAACCGCAAATTCACAGTGGACATCGATCTGGAGAGATTTGTCTCTGAGGCAACCAATGTTAAAGCTGAAGGAGTTGCACAATACATAGTAACCGTGGATTTGGTGGGGTATAAAAAGAATCAGTAATTTCTTGTGTATGAGCATATTTTTTGTATATTTGTGATAATGTTTATCCAAATATAACCCTGTAAAATATATGCTAACACTTATCTCAGGCCCATGTAGTGCCGAAACGAAGGATCAATTATTTCAAACGGCCGAGGGTGTAGCCAAGGCTGGTATAAAAATTCTAAGGGCAGGAGTGTGGAAACCCCGCACTCGCCCTGGGAATTTTGAAGGCTGCGGCGAGGAAGCTCTCCAATGGATGGCTCTGGCAAAAGAGCAATTCGGACTTAAACTAGCGACTGAGGTAGCCACACTAGAGCACATAGAGTTAGCAACCCAATATGGGGTTGATATTGCATGGCTTGGAGCACGCACTACCACAAGCCCTTTTACCGTTGAGCAATTAGCCCCCGCGCTGGCAAGTAGTGGCATGGAGGTTTATGTGAAAAACCCTATATGCGCAGAGCTAGATCTTTGGATTGGTGCGATCGAGCGATTGCAAAGAGCTGGAGTGTCTAGATTGACGGCTATCCATCGTGGCTTTGTTCTTCCTGTGAAAGATATTTATCGTAATGAACCCCTTTGGAGTATTCCTTTGGCTCTGAAAAACTATGCTCCGAACCTTCCTGTGATTTGCGATCCTAGTCATATCGCAGGTAAATGGGAATATGTCTCTCAGTTGTGCTATATGGCTCTCTCGCTTGGCATGGATGGTCTTATGATAGAATCTCATAATTCGCCCTATCACGCTCTTAGCGACGGTCGCCAACAGTTATCACCAGGGCAGCTCGCTCAGTTGATGGAGGACCTTAGGCGTGATATGCCCCATAGATTCTAGAAAGAACGGACCAAACCACTTCAAACATATTCTTTTAATACAAAAGCGGACTGCCCTAAATAAGGTAGTCCGCTTTTGTGTATATGTTCTTTGTAAAGAGCTCTACAAAGCGAAAGCCTCTCGAAGCATATCTACGCAGTCGAGCTTCTCCCAGCCAAAGAACGTAAGCTCTTTGCCGTCTATAGTTTCACTGTAACTCTCGCGGCCGAAGTGTCCGTAGGCAGCAGTTGGGCGGAAGATAGGATTGCATAGCCCAAAACGCTCCACAATCTTAGCGGGGCGAAGGTCGAATAGTTCGTTAATCTTACATGCAATCTCTCCATCGCTCATCGCAACAGAAGCCTTACCAAATGTGTTGACAAAAATACTCACAGGCTTGGCTAGGCCAATTGCATAGGCAATCTGAATCTGTACGGCAGGGGCAATACCAGCTGCCACCATGTTTTTTGCGATGTGGCGAACAGCATAGGCTGCGCTACGATCCACCTTCGAAGAGTCTTTACCCGAGAATGCACCACCACCGTGAGCTCCACGACCGCCATAGGTGTCAACGATAATCTTGCGACCAGTCAAACCAGTGTCTCCCGAAGGACCACCGATCACAAACTTTCCGGTTGGGTTCACGTGTAGAATATAATCGTCATGGATCAAATCCAATAGTTGGTCGCCACTCTCGCGCAGGCGATCTTTCACCTGAGGCATAAGGATGTTTACCACGTCCGCTTTGATCTGCTCCAATGAGGCTTCCTCATCGTGTTGGGTCGAAATAACGATAGTGTGTACACGTTGAGGCACCTGCTCATCGCTATATTCGATAGTTACTTGGCTCTTGGCATCAGGACGTAGGTAAGTCATTTTTTCGCCCCCACGACGAATTTTTGATAACTCCTGCAGGAGAATATGCGATAGCATAATAGTGGCAGGCATATAGCTAGCGGTTTCATTGGTAGCGTAACCAAACATAATGCCTTGGTCGCCAGCTCCTTGCTCGTCTTGTTCGTCTCGCTCAACACCTTGGTTGATGTCGGGCGATTGTTCGTGGATAGCCGAAAGCACACCACAAGAATTGCCCTCGAACATATATTCTGCGCGGTTATAACCAATGTGGCTAATCACCTCTCTAACTGTTGATTGAATGTCGACGTAGGCCGAAGATTTCACCTCGCCACTAACTACCACTAGACCTGTGGTACATAGGGTCTCGCAAGCGACTTTTGAGGAGGGGTCTTGACGCAAAAACTCGTCGAGTAGTGCGTCTGAGATTTGGTCTGCAACTTTATCTGGGTGTCCTTCGGAAACGGATTCCGATGTAAAGAGATAGCTCATTTTTATTTAAAGAAGTTGTAAATTATGTGTGTGTATTGAAGTTAAGTGTGTTGTTTATTGAAAGTTATAGTAGATATCTTCAATTCCACTATCTGAAGCCCAAGAATAGTTGGTCGAATAGTTTGTGAAGGTCTCTGGTTCACTCGCTCGCGGAATATAAACTGATAGTCCACTGAATGAGGTAATAGCAATTTCTAGCAGTAGGTAAGGGGTTGCTGCCTTATAGATAACAGCCTGATCTAGTGCGCTCTCGAATGCAGCTAGCTCGGGTGAGCTTGGCCATGTTTTTCTAGCGAAGTCTCCAAGATCGTAAAACACATTTCCCAATCCAAGTGATGAGCGACCATACTGCTGAATCTGCTGATAGGGCACTAGGGCAATAGGCTCAGAGGACAGATTGCTCATGGCTGCTGCCACCGAAAGGAGCTTGCTATTGTCCACAACTGAGATTGTCCCAGTGCGCATTTGTCCCCCTTGGTTGTCGTAGTAATTGTAGAACTCTTTTGCGATCTGGATTATATCTTGCTCTCCGCCAATTAAATAGGGTACGATTTGTTTGTATGGGGCACCAAAAGCCATAGTCTCGCCAGTTGAGGAGATTGTATATTTTGAGATTGAACGCATCTGATAGAGTGATTCAATCGATGCCATGTGACAAGCGTCAAAGTAGAGATACTCAAGGTTTGCGCCCCTGAGAGCGTCTGCCATTTCGTACATCTCTATCTCATCGGTGTAGTAGTTGTTGCCAAACGATCGTTGTTTATCGTCGTTTTGAGCACCTTGAAGATAGGTGGCAAGCTTAGAGTTAGGCTCAGAAGAATTTGAGATGCTCTTTAGAGGATATGATGAAGATTGTGGTATCCATCCTGTACCGTGCGACCACATGATCATTCCATAGCTTTTGGCAGGGGCAATTTCTTTCACCCTATCCAAAATCGAACGCATAAAGGCAGGGTCAGTCACAAGACTATTGTCGGGATAGGACTGCACAACGCGACTTGATATCTGGTTTTCAAGTTCGTCTTTGCTAATTTCCAATAGTTCACAACGATTGTTAATGGTGTTATAGAATACGTAAAGCTTGCCATTGTAGCTATCATTCCACGCACTTTCCATTTCGTTGATGTCCATTTCGGCAAACGAACTAAGATTATTATTTGCTATCATATACACTAGAACTGTGCGCTCCACGTCCTTAGGAGGGGTCGGGGTGTCCCCCTGGCATGAGCTCAGTAGGATAGTTAAAGCTGATAGTAGGCTTAGGCTAAGATATTTAAGTTTCATTATATTCTTGAAATGTAAGTTTGTTTTTAAAACACGGCAAAGGTACTAAAAATTTTATAATCACCCCTTATCGAACATCAAAATGCTCGGCTATTCGCTCTCTCCAGCGCTCTGGAATGAGTTCACTTTCTTTGGAGTGAAGATCCACACACACCATCACTGTGCGTGCCACAGCAACCTGCATCCCGCCATCGATAAGCATTCTAGCATGGATGTGTATGCTCTTATTGCCCACACTTTCGACCCATGATTGAACCTCCACGGAGCTGCCCACTGGCACCTCGCTTTGAAAATCAATATGCGATGACACCTTTATGGGGAAGAGCGCATCGTGCGCCTGAGCTTTCATGCGAAGAGTGCTGCTAATGTCTATCTCTAGCACCTGTTTGAATAGTTCACAAATACAAACGTCAAAATATACACTAAAATTGCCATTAAACAGATGGCCCAATACATCAAAATCGTCCCAGCGGGTTTGGATTTGCGTTGATATTTTTTTCATAGATGGTTTAATTTATTGAAAATTAGTTAAATGTCTTTAATGGCTAGGGTGATCAGGTAGTTTTGGAATATTTGGTAATGACAAACGTAGTTTGAGTCCCTAACCCTGCATTTGATTTCTCCACTTCGCGAAATACTCATTAATGATATTTCATTTTTTAGCTCTACGCCCTCCATTCCATGTGCTTTGTAGAGAGCCTCTTTGGCACACCACACCAAAAGATGGGGGTTCTCGGGGAAGTGTTCTTGGGCTAGCTCTAGTTCGCTTTGTTGAGCAAATTTTCTCACGGCCCTTGATGCGTCTCTTTCAATGTTTTCAATGTCAATGCCAAGAGGAAGAGTTCCGAAGGCGAAAGCGGCGGTGTTTTGAGTGTGTGAAATAGAAATATTTGTTTGCGAGGGTGTGCCTTGCTCGTCTGTTAGTATGGGTTTTCCGCTGTCAAGATAAGCTATTTTTGCGTTGAGTTCTTCTTTTGCCATTACTCTCACCGCCAGCCATAGTGCTTGACGTTCTGCACCATTGATGGTTGCGAGTTTGGTGAGCTCATTCTGATCAAGATTAGCTCGCAGGGTGAGCGCCTCTAAGCTCAGGTCTTGTTCCAGAGTCCAGAGGTTGAAGTGCTTGGTTTTGTAGATGATTCCCATTTAGGCATAAAATAAATAAAAGAAGTAGCTCTGAGTGTAAGACGATTAGCTTGGGGTTTATGCATACCCTCTGCGAAGAATATAGTAAGACACAAAAACAAAGCGATGATCCTTGTGGAACATCTCACCGTTATCTGAAAACTTATCTGCGCAATCAGTGTCACCATCCAAGGTAAGTAGCCTCAAGCGAGAAGCATCAAGGGGTTGTTGGTTGATTAAAAAGCGCCGAGGGCTTGTTCTTGTCAGGCAAAGTTAGAGATAAAAGCTAAGATTAGCAAATTGAGCCGCTGAATTTCGAAACACTCACGGTAAATCCCTTGTTTTGCCCAAAAAAAAATTGTACCTTTGTTCTTATAAGTAATAGCGCTGGATAGAGGAGGGTGAGGGCTTGTTAAAAATAAAACAAATTTCTATGCAAAATCTTGAACAATTAAAGTTTGAACTAGACAAGGTTAATGCCTTGATTACAAAGTGGATCGCTCAAGGGTACACCCCATCTATCGAAAGAGGTGTTGCTCTTTCGAGTCTTGAGAAAATATATGAAGGAATGACTGATTTTCAGACAATATCAACACCCCCCGCGGAGCCTTGTGAGTGTGCTTGTGAGGAGCTGGAACCAGAGGTTGAAGTGGAATTGATACTCATGGATGAGGAAGTAGAAGAACCTTCACTAGATAAAGAGTGCCAGCAATCGCAAGAGGAATCTCAAGAGGAGATGACAGTGATTCTTGGTGTGGAGTTTACTCCAGAGAGACTAGCTGATTTCACTGAAGAGCTATTTGCAGGAGATGCTGAAAATCTCAAAGAGAATATTGCGAAATTTGAGCAGATGCCATCTTTTGAGGATGCTCTTATCTATGTGGGGGAGAATTTCTCTTGGTCGCCATCTAGCGAGGTGGCTGTTGAGTTTATCGAGATGCTAGAGAATTACTTTCAAACAATATAGACCATGCTTTAT
>CAYJLL010000099.1:0-6603 GCA_964370955.1 uncultured Rikenellaceae bacterium
CAAAACTCACTACAAGTAAGCTCGATGTACTTTACAAACTCGCTCACCATCTGATTTTGATGGTTAGTTGGGATCAACACATTATAGCGTCTTTCGAGTGAAAGATTTTGAATCTCTACGATTTGCAAATCACCCTGCTTTAGTTCAGTTGCTATTGAACTACGAGGAACTATTGCATATGTTGGTGAAGATAACACAAAACGTTTGATGGCCTCAGTTGTATCAAGAGTGATAACCACATTAAGATCTCTGAATTTCAGAGAAGCCCTCTTTAAACCTTTCTCAATGATAGAGCGAGTGCTCGAGTTTGTATTTTGAACTGCAAGTGGCAGTTCTTTGAATTGCTCAAGAGTTACTGAATCAGGAGTTTTAATTTTGCTAGAACATACCAACACTAAATCCTCTGAAATAGTTGTACATTGCTCCAAATCGAGCTTGAAATCAACATCCTCATCGGTGATTGCTACATCAATACGATAGCGACCCGCGAGGTCGTCGTTATTTTGAGCATTAAGTGAGTTTACAACCAGATTAGCCGTTGGATTACTCTCAAGGTATTTTGCTAATATCCCTGGGAGAATGTAGTTATTAATAGAATTTGTAGCCGAAATAACTAGCTGACCTTTGTGTTTATTAGCAAGAGCATTCATTTCGTTCATTAGCTCAGTATACTGAGCCAATAGCTTCTCTGCATAATTTGCAAAGATTTGCCCGTGCCAAGTCAATGACACACGACCGCGAGTACGCTCAAAAAGGCGTATTTTATATTTTTGCTCTATCTCACTAATATGTTTAGAGATTGCAGGTTGTGAAATGTTTAATTCGGTCGAGGCTTTTGTAAAACTAAGGTGCTTTGCTACGGATAGAAATACTCTAATTCTAAAGTTATTCATGGTGGCTATCTTAAAAAAATGTTATATCTGATGATGTAATATGCTGTTGTATCTCAGTGCAAAGATAACTATTTTTTTATTTTTCAAGCACTTTTAACAGAATGTTATTAATTTTTTTGCGTTATTTTTATGATATGAACGTCACAACACGCTGTAATTAAGAATATTAACGAGAAATAAAAATACTCACACCAAGCAATTATTCTAGCTAAGCTAAAAAACAAAAACCTCTCGCATTACACTAACATTTTAAAAGAAAAAACACATAAAAACTATCATTATATTACCATTAAGAATGAATAGGACATAAAACACACATCAAACCACAGATAAAACCGCATAAAAAATAACCCACCTCTAATAAGCAAGAGTTATTCTTACCTTCATTTTAAAGTTATAAAATTACAATCCAAACTCTCTTTGATTATCACTAATTTGGGGCGAGGTAATCTGCGGGGATTAAACAAAATATTACCAGATATAGGGGTTAGATAAATAATTTTCTTGTAAATTTATTTTTTTCCTCGTACCTTTGCAGTGAAAAATCCATTAAGGATGTAAATCAATTTTTCACACCTTATAATCCATTACCCACATCATGGGACTACACACACTCAAGTTCTTCTCAACTAGCAATTCTTATTATCTAGCTGAAAAAATTGCCGCTAAATACGGTCACGCCCTAGGCGAATCAGACATTTTGCGTTTTTCGGATGGAGAGTTTCAACCATCTTACAACGAAAGTATTCGTGGTTGTACGCTCTTTATCATCTGCTCGACGTTCCCGCCTGCTGACAATCTAATGGAGTTGCTCCTGCTGATTGATGCAGCAAAACGTGCTTCAGCTCACAGAGTGATTGCCGTTATGCCGTATTTTGGCTGGGCTCGTCAAGACCGCAAAGACAAACCTCGTGTGTCGATTGGAGCCAAAATGGTTGCCAACTTGCTTTCGGCTGCTGGTGTTGACAGAATCATGACCCTAGATCTTCACGCAGATCAGATTCAGGGTTTCTTCGATGTTCCGGTTGATCATTTGTTTGCAAGTGGCGTTTTTGTTCCGTATCTTCGTTCTTTGAACCTTCCTAATGTATCGGTTGCTGCTCCTGACATGGGAGGCGCAAAGCGTGCAAACGCATACTCTCAGTACCTCACCTGCCCGATGATTATCTCTCATAAGCAGCGCGACAAAGCCAACAGCGTTGGTAAGATGACCGCTATTGGAGATGTCGAGGGACGTAATGTGATTATCCTTGACGATATGATAGACACTGCGGGTACTATTACTATGGCTGCTGATATGATGATGGAGCGTGGAGCTAAGTCAGTTCGTGCGGCGGTAACTCACCCTCTGCTTTCGGGCCCTGCCTACGACCGCATTAACGCTTCGGCACTTTCGGAGGTGATCGTAACGGACACTATCCCACTTCGCACTGATGTTGACACTTCGAAATTCACTGTGATTTCAGTAGCAGATATTTTTGCTGATGCAATCTCAAGAGTTTATGACTATCGTGAGATGTCATCTATGTTTACTTTCAAATAGAGAGAAAATAGCTTTAAATAAAAAAACAGGACACTTGCAATCAAGTGTCCTGTTTTTTTATACCTTCGTATCAGCTGCTATTAATAGCGTTGATTAAAGCTCAATGCGATATTCATCTTTGAATAGGCCTATTTCGCTAAATGGTATCGCCTGAAAACCTTTAAGTTCTTTAAAGACCGGGGAGTCACTTTTAAGAGTAAAGTTTCCTTTTGCATAATCCACAAAGCCTGGATCTTCGTCTACTAGCAGGTTATTCACATTCTCAAACTGTGCATGCTCTCCATTAAGTTTTACGGGGTTTTCGTGCTTGCTGCCAACAACAAGATTTGTTGAAAACACATTGCGACGAGCTCTCATACCTTCCCATTCTTTACCCTCAATAATTGGATCCATATAGTTACTCAACAAGGGGTAGCGCTCACTGTAGGGTGGTTTTGTAATATCCACATCATTGAGCAATCGCTGTTCAAAGAGAGATCCTTCTGCAAAGGTTGCAGGTCCACCTCCTCTATACCAAGTATAATAGTGAGCACCCAACATCACCGCATAAGAAGATGGCTTGATGATAATATTATTTTGCACCGAGATGTCCCATCCCGAATTGCTAAAAACAACTCCCGAATCGTTAAACATATTATAGAACACGTTTGCAAAGACAGTAACTCCAGTTGAAGAATCATCACAATATATTCCCATACTCATAAAATTAGGATTTCCGCAATCGTGGAAATAATTATAGCGCAACACTATACCTCTATTACTTGGATTGCGCCCCATATACCACGCTGACACATCGCCCGAATTGAGATTCACGTGATGAATATTATTATACTCAAACAGGTGCTCGGGTCCGTTGCAGAACACACCGTGAAAATCGGAATTATATATCTCGTTATGGCGAATCTTATTGCCACAACCATCGACCATTATCCCACCATAGGTAAACTTATTAAAGCGATTGTAGGTGTGGATTTTGCAGTTCTCAACAACATTATTCCCTGGGGTAAGGGAGCGTTTGTCACCACCTCCTATGAGTATTCCACCACTACCAGTATTGTAGACATCGCAACTTAGTATTTTGTGATTCTCACCCGCATTGCGATTCCAAGTTGAATACTTGTAACTATGGGCTTGGTAGCTCCCCACCTCACGAGAGATAGGCACCCCGAGGTAGTGGTCGTGGGTTATATGGTTAACAGTCTGTCGTGCACCTTGACCTACAACTATACCCGTGTTGCCTACATTGCGCACCGTACAACCTGCAATCAGATTGTTATTTCCGCCCTCCATATACAGGCCTATGCCTCGCCCGCCTTCGATAATGAAGTCACGGAAAATAACATTGCTCACATTCTCCACACACACCACTGGCTCTTCCAACTGCGAGATCATTATATGGGCATTACAAATATCAACTGGCGACCATACATAAAGCTTTCCACTCTCTCTATCCAAATACCACTCGCCAGCTTGGTCTAGCTCCTCCAACACATTGAGCACAACATAACGTTGATAATTACTTCCGCTTTTGACAGCATACATATGCGGTGTGCGGAGTCTCACTTGCTTGGTCTTTGGGTCTATGTATTCAACCTCAATCTTGTCATCTGCGTAGCCATTGGAGAAAGTTCCCTGAAACCACACATCACTAGATTTCGCCCACACCTCATGGCGAGGGTCAGTATACTGAAAAGTCGCTCCACGCTCTGAATAATCGCCCACACGAGGGTGTGAACCAGCATCTATCACTTTGCCAATTGGAACATAGCCTTCGTTTGGATAGCGTGCGAGGATTTGGGGTTCATCATTGATAAACAGCTCAAGTGGTGCAATTCTAACAGGTAGCGCGTGGCCAATTTGTTGATGTTTACCATAGTTTGTGATGCCTAATTTTTTCAGATCGCAAACCACGACATTCTCTTTAGCTGATTTCGCCAAGCGAGCTTTATCTTTAGCACTTACTTTCTCAAAATCACTAGGATCCAGATTATATCCACCAGTGAGTATCACCTCTTCGCCCTGTTCGGCTCGCCAAGTGATGGGGGCATTCGTCTCTCCCGAATCATTATAGTCCAGCTCAAATGCCGAGCCTTGCTGATAGACTCCTTGATCAACCCATACAGTATAGCCACCATTGGGGTAAACATTAGTCGTACGGTGATTGCGTACAAGATCTCGGGCTGCGGTGAGAGTAGCCACAGGTTTTTGCTTGCTGCCTGGGTTTTGGTCGTCTCCTTGAGTCGACACATAAAACTCAACGCCTTGCCCCTTGGCTGATAAAATGCCACAGCTTAGAACAAGTGATAACTGAAATATCAGTTTCTTCATAATTATTTTTGGGTTAGTATTTTTTGGGGGCTCTAGCGTAGTCTATCGGTTGAGCGCACAAGTGCCTCGTCGGCGATAACGCCACGATAGGCTAGCCACACTAGAATTAGTGAAATCAATGGGAACACATTAACCAATGAAGGGGCAATAATCCAATCCATTGCCGCTTGCGACTCACACGCCTCTTTCAGGCGAGAGTAATAGAGCCACTGAAATACCATAAGCCCGATATTCATAACCCACAACACATAACACAGGCGAATCTGCACCAAACGACGACGATAAAGGAAGATAGTCACCAAGCTCAATAGCGTCGCTGCCACAGACAATAGCGCAAAATACTGAAGTGCAACTTGGCCTTCTCCATTTATTGACCACTGCCACACAGAGATTTCCATCGTCGAATTGTCGACCACAGTTGTACGAGTAATAACTCCTTGCTCGTTTGTCGACTCACTCGAAGATGCACTAGAGGTAGCAGTTGCGAGGTTCGATAGCGAGAAGATTGTTAGTAGCACCACCGCCACTAGAAGAAATAGAGATTGTTTTCTTTGAATCATAATTTTGTTTATGGTATTGTTAATTTGTTTTTCGTTTACAAATATAGTAATTTTGCGTCAAGTATGATAGATATAGACGGAAAAATTATAAGTCTGGATATTCTCCAGAAGCAATTCTCTTGCAACCTGAAAAAATGCAAGGGGATTTGTTGTGTCGAAGGAGATTCAGGCGCACCACTACTAAGCGAAGAACTTCTCGAACTTGAAAGGGATTGGGATGCCTATAAAAAGTACCTCTCGCCCGAAGGCATCGCTGCCATCGAAGACCAAGGCTTCGGAGTGCTAGACGAGGATGGCGATCTGACAACTCCGCTTATAAATGGCGCGCAGTGTGCCTATATTACTCAAAGCGAAGACGGGTTGTTTTTGTGTGGGATCGAAATGGCTTACAGAGCTGGCGAATGCAGCTTTATGAAACCCATCTCTTGTCACCTCTACCCTATTCGTGTTGCTAATTTCTCGAACGGCACACAAGGTTTGCAGTACCACCGTTGGGATATTTGCCGTGATGCGGTCACTTGTGGCAAGCGTCTCGGGGTGCCAGTGTATGTCAGCCTAAAGGATGCTATCATCAGAGCGTGGGGCGAGGAGTTCTACAAACAACTCCAGAGCGCGGAAGAATATGTAAAACAGAATTTTTAGTGATATTTTCAACCACCCTTACCTCTCGTAGAAGTAATTTTTAATAGATGAACAGAGCCCTATTTCTTTTGAAAGAAATAGGGCTCTGTGGTTTTTATCAACTTTCGCTAAAGCGTATCATTGAGGAAATCATCCAACGTACGGCGATCTCGCTTAGTGGGGCGACCAGCACCACGATCTCTTTCGCCTACGCTCTGAAGCCTTGCCATTTCTGCCTTATCAAGCTCCGATTGAGGCGTTGTATCTTCAATATAAATAGGCACATTTCGTGCTGGTTGGCGATTTGCAACAATCTCCAAGATACGATAACTATACACCACTGGTGCACGCCTTACGCTGATAGTATCACCTTGTGAAACCTCGCGCGAGGGTTTAACATTCACACCATTAAGCTGCGCACGACCATTTTTGACCGCCTCAGCTGCATCGCTGCGTGTTTTAAATAATCGCACGCACCACAGATATTTATCAATTCTCACTGCCATTTTCTGCTTTCTCTTTTTTAGCTTTATCCGCTTTTGTATTCACCGTATTCATTGCCATCGAAATACCGCTGCGAGCAAACATTACTACTGCTTTAGAAGAACGCTCACACAGATCTTCCATTTCATCCTTCTCGCTTTGGGTCCATTCCCCC
>CAYJLL010000100.1:0-6581 GCA_964370955.1 uncultured Rikenellaceae bacterium
CTATCTGGCTGCTCGCATGGGTGTGAACCTAATCAAGGGTATGCAGGGCGATGACCTTAGCGCCGATGACGCTATCGCAGCCGAACCTAAGCACTTTGCCGTACACGGTATTCCCGAAAATGGCCATAACACCGCCCCTCCCTATATTGGTGAGCGCGAAGCTCGTGCCACTCACCTCTATGCCTTCGAAAAGGCTGTAAAAGAAGCTAATGCACGAGGTATTATGGCGTCTTACAATGAGATAGACGGCGTTCCTGCCGCGGGTAGTCATTGGTTGTTGACCGATGTGCTGCGTGGAGAATGGGGTTTTGATGGTTTTGTGGTTTCTGACCTTGGAGCTATCGCCAAACAACTCAATACCCACAAAACTGTGGGAACGATCAAAGAGGCTGTGACTGCGTCGGTGAACGCTGGGCTAAACATGCAGTTCTATGATTTCTCATACGAAGATTTCCAAAATAGTATCCTAGAGGGCATAGAAGATGGCACTATTAAAATGGAACAACTAGATCGCATGGTGGCGGATGTACTGCGCGTGAAATTCGAACTTGGTTTGTTTGATAATCCATACACCGACACAACGCTTGTTGCCAAACGCCACCGCTCACCTGAGAATCAAAAACTAGCCTACGACATGGCTCTTAGCTCTATTACACTTCTAAAAAATGAGGGTAATACTCTGCCATTCTCAAACGACGTAAAGAGCATTGCACTGGTTGGCAATCTTGCCAACGTATCAGCTCTTGGGGGTTACTCTCCAGCGGGAGCTGTTGGGGTTACAGTATTGGAGGGTTTGAAGAAACGCTTTGGAAACGATGTTAAGATTAATGTGGTTGAGGGCAACCTCTCAAGCGGTTTTGCAAATCTTCCAGCAGGGGTTTTATTTGAAACTCCTAGCTCTAAGAAGAATGGACTTAAACTAGAGTTCTTCAACAACGAGAACCTCGAAGGTAAGCCTGCCTACACCACCACAACCACTGAACTTACCTCCTATTGGCACAACCTATCACCAGCGCCAGGAGTTGACACTGATCATTTCTCAGCTCGCTGGAGCGGCTATGTTGATGTTGCGGTAGCAGGAGAGTATGAATTTGCTCTGCGCGCCGAAGATTATGGACGACTATATATTAATGGTAAACTACTGCTTGACAACTGGACAAAAGAGGATCACGACCGTCAGAAAACAGCTAAAGTGAATCTAAAAAAGGGTATGAACAGCTTTACGATGGAGTATGGTGAGGTTGAACAATTTGCGGGCATCGTTTGCCATTGGCGCTTGGTTGAGATGGATTCTCGTGCTACAATTTTTGACGACATAACGCGCGTGGCGCGTGCTAGTGATGTTGTCATTGTGGTCACTGGTGAATCTATGGCCGAGGTTGGCGAGGGCAAAGACAAGGCAAATCTTTCTATCTCTCCATACTATCAGAAAGTTGTCGAGGCTGCAATCAAAGGTGGCAAGCCAACTGCTACGGTTCTGATGAATGGTCGTCCGTTGATTATCCCCGAATTGGAGGCAGTATCAACCGCTTTGGTGGAAGCCTGGTTCCCAGGAGAGAGCGGTGGAGACGCTATTTGCGATGTGCTCTTTGGCGACTACAATCCATCGGGACACCTTCCTATCTCCTTCCCTCGCAATCAAGATATGCTCCCTTCATATTATTCTCGCAAACCATCCTCACAACGCACCTATGTTGATGGCAATGGCCAAGATGTGCTCTTCGGATTTGGTCATGGTTTGAGCTATACAACTTTTGAATACTCGAATCTTACTATCGTTCAAAATGGCGATAATTATGAGGTATCGCTTGATGTAAAAAACACTGGAAGCAGAGACGGTGCGGATGTTGTTCAACTCTATTTGAATGACGTGGTGAGCAGTGTTACAACTCCCGTTATGGAACTCAAAGGATTCTCAAAAGTCGAACTCAAAGCTGGCGAAGCTAAACGAGTTTCTATGACTCTTACTCCAGAGCACTTCTCTCTTGTAAACATAGATATGGAAAGAGTTGTCGAACCAGGTGATTTTGAGGTCATGATTGGACACTCATCTAAAGATATTGTTCTTAAAGACACTATTACCCTAAAATAATATTATGAAAAAACTAATCCTACTACTTACAATTGCAGCCTTTAGCATCACATCTCAAGCACAAGGCCAAACCAAATGGTACAACCCTGCCCAAGTGAACATGCACGTGGTGGAGGGTCTAGCACTCTCAGATGAAGGTCGCTCTAGCCTCTACCAACGACTGCCCGATGAGTACGAAGCCAAAACTCGAAAGGAATTATGGAATCTGTCTGTAAATTCAGCTGGCCTTACTATCGGGTTTAACACCGACGCCACCTCTATTACTGTTCGCTACAAGGTGAATGAGGCTCTAGCCTTTCATCATATGTCGATGACGGGCAAGAGTGGGGTGGATCTATATCGCTATGACAGCGAAGGAGACGAACAATGGTGTGCTGCTAAGATGAACTTCTCGAGCGAGCAAATCACCTATACCTATGCTCCTCTAATCACCGATGGAGAGATTTTCCGCTATGAGCTATATCTTCCTGTCTACAACACTGTTGAATATCTAGAAATTGGTGTAAACGAGGGCGCAGAGTTTGAGTTTGAACCACGTAGTGACGAACCTTCGGTTATTGTCTATGGCACATCGATCACTCACGGTGCTTGTGTTTCACGCCCAGGGATGGCTTGGCCTGCAATACTCCACCGCACTCTCGATGAACCTTTCATTAACCTAGGCTTCTCGGGCAATGGGCGTCTAGAGACTCCGATTTTGGAGGCTATCAAAGCAACACCAGCCAAGGCGGTAATCTTAGACTGCATGCCTAATTTGTGTTACCGTTCGGTGGAAGAGATTGATTCGTTGGTGGTAAATGCAGTAAAAGAGATTCGTATTGCTCACCCCGAGATACCAATTATCATTGCCGACCACTTGGGTTATCCCCACAGCGATGCGATCGAGGGATTCAAAAAGCCTTTGGAGAACAGTCGCACAGGACAGGTGTCGGCAATCGAGAAGCTTAAGAAGATGGGCTACAAGAACCTGCATTTCTTGAGTAGCGAAGATATCGCCTTGCCTGCTGATGCTACGGTTGAGGCCATCCACCCTAGCGATTGGGGTATGACAGCCTATGCCAAGGCATACGGCAAGCTACTAAAGAAAGTACTACCAAAGAAGTAAAATTAAAAGTGTTCCCCTAAACTAAAAATGGGTGAAACCACGATAGTCATTCGACGATTCAGGCAGCCAGCATATAGTGTGTTGGCTGCTTTTTTTTGAAGGGTCATTTTCCACTATCTCGCCAATTTCATACACACAAAAACCTAACTGATCCAGAGGAGAACTAGCAGTGAAAAGCAAACAATAATCCTCACCTCCCTCGAGAGCAAAGCGCAAAGGATCAAGAGATTCTTCTTTGCAGTAGTTCAATAAATTCTCGCTCATGGGGATACGCTCAGTGTCAATTATAGCTGAACAATTCGAGGCTCTAAGAATATGTCTCAGGTCAGAGGCCAACCCATCGGATATATCCATCATTGCTCCCACTTGTGGTAGAGATCCAAGCGAAACACCTTCCGTGAGGTGAGCTCTAGGATTATGATGCGCATAAATCAACTCTTTTGCTAGCTCGGAACTCTCACCCCTGAGCAGCGCATGCAGTCCTGCTCCGCTATCGCCAAGGGGTGCTGTCACATAGATTTTATCACCTACTTTAGCACCACTTCGAAGCTTCAAGTGCTCTTTCTCAACAAGCCCGAGGGCAGTGATAGAGATAGTAAAAGCATCTTTTGAAGAGGTAGTATCACCGCCAAGCATCATTACGTTCGCGTTACGCACCCCTCGAACAAATTCTCTCAGATACTCATCGTCTACTCCACTGGGGATAGCCATTGATAGAGTAACTCCCAACGGTTGAGCTCCCATAGCAGCCAAATCACTAAGATTGACCGCCACAGATTTTGCTCCCAACTCGAAAGGACTAATTCCTTCTTGCAAAAAATGCACTCCTCCAACAAGCATATCCGTAGTAATCACCATAAACTGTGTGTCACTATAAGGCAACACTGCGCAATCGTCACCTATGGTCAAATAGTCTGGTTGCACTAGATTTTCAAAACTAGTTTGGATATGGTCGATAAGAGAAAACTCACTAAAAGTAGGCATTTTTGAAAGATTTTTTGTAAAGATAATTAAAATTTGTAAATTTGTCATAACCATTTTAAACAACTTAAAATCATTATGTCCAATTACAAGTTGCAAAACAAAGCAGGGCTTATACCTGATGCCGAACCGCTAGATATTATTAGCCGTTTTGAGCGAATTCCAACAACAATCGTAGATACAGCCCAAGAAGGGTGCGAAGAGGTTGCAAGAGGGATTGCAAAAAGTATTCAAACAAGAAACGAACTATCGCAGAAGTGCGTCCTTGGATTTTCTTCAGGAAAAACAACCGTTGGGGTCTATCGTGAACTTGTGCGCTTGCACCAAGAGGAGGGTCTTTCGTTTGAGAATGTTGTTATCTTCACTGTTTTCGAATACTACCCTATTGATCCAAAGCATAACCAAAGCTACAATCATATCCTCTTTGAGGAGTTGCTCTCTAAAGTGAATATCAAACAAGAGAACATCCACACTTTCGATTCTCAAGTAGAGCTTAGCGCTCTGAGTGCATACTGTAAAAAATATGAGGAGACTATCAAGAGTGAGGGTGGTTTTGATGTAGTTCTATTGGGTATGGGGGTTAAAGGCCAAATCGCTTTGAACGAAGCGGGCAGCTACCCAACAACTCGCACTCGTGCTGTTGCATTGAGCAACTTCTCTCGCAAGATTGCAGCTATGGCTTTCCAGGGCTTTGAGAATGTTCCAACAAGAGCCCTAACAATTGGTATCGCAACCATCCTTGACGCTAAGAAAGTTGTACTTCTGGCTTGGGGTGAGGAAAAAGCGGGCTCACTAAGCAAAGTTATCGAAGGTGATAAAGATCTTAACTACCCTTCATCATATTTCCAAAGCCACCCTAATGTACGTATGTTCGTTGACGAGGGAGCTGCATCAAAACTCACTCGTGTTAACACCCCATGGATTGTGGGAAGTTGCAATTGGGATGAGAGATTTGTGCGCAAAGCAGTGCTTTGGCTATGTCAGAAGGTGAATAAGCCTATCTTGAAACTAACCTACCAAGACTATCTTAACAACTCTCTAGGCCAACTTATTGATGCCACTGGCGAGAGCTATGACAAGATTAATATTCGTGTATTTAACGACCTACAACACACTATCTCTGGATGGCCAGGTGGAAAACCTAACGCAGACGACTCAACTCGCCCTGTGAAATCTAGTCCATTCCCTAAGAAAGTTGTATTGTTCTCACCTCACCCCGATGATGATGTTATCTCGACGGGAGGAACTTTCCTTCGTTTGGTTGACCAAGGTCACGATGTGCACGTTGGTTACCAAGTATCTGGAAATATTGCCGTTCACGATGATGTAGTACTACAACTTTTGGACTCAGCTCGCGAGTGCGGTTTGGAAGATAAATACCAAGAATTGAAAACTATCATTAGCAACAAAGTTCTAGGTGAGCCTGAGCCACAGATTATCCGACAGTACAAAGGCTCTATCCGTCGTGGTGAAGCCAAAGCGGCTTGTCGCCATTTTGGTTTGAACGACCAAACGAATGTTCACTTCCTAAACCTTCCTTTCTATGAGACTGGATCAGTGAAAAAAGGAGAAGTAGAGCAAGTAGATATTGATATTATCAAGGCGTTCTTGCGTGAACAGCAACCAAACCAAATCTATGCAGCTGGAGACCTATCAGACCCACATGGAACCCACCGTGTGTGTATTGAAGCCATCCTATCGGCACTAGAACAAATCATTGCTGAGGGCAAAGATGCTTGGATCAACGAGGTGACCCTATGGTTGTATCGCGGTGCATGGCAAGAGTGGGATTTGGATATGGTCGATATGGCTGTACCTCTTTCACCAGACGAGGTTATCAAGAAGCGCCACGCAATCTACCGCCACCTATCTCAGAAGGACATCGTTCCTTTCCCAGGCGAAGATAAGCGTGAATTCTGGCAGCGCGCCGAGGATCGCACTCAGGCTACCGCTGAGCTATACAACGCACTTGGTATGGCAGAATACGAAGCTATCGAGGTGTTCGTAAAATACGACATTTTCAATATGAGCAAACTCTAGAAAACTAGAATTGACTAAATAAAAAAGCTCTCTCAACCGATGTTGAGAGAGCTTTCTTTTTATAATTACCAAAGGTTGCACTATCTGCAGGCTAGTGTAATATTAGCGTTTTGCACCTAGCCATGTTAATTTCTTCCAAAGCCATTCAAAAGGTCCTTGCCTATGTGTGGTGAGCCACTTGCGACTGAAATACAACTGCACAAAGAAGATACCAAGTCCTATAAGCAAACTTAAAGTCGCTCCTGTGCATTTATACAATCCAAATCCCCACGCAAGATAAATACCACAACCGATAATAGATTGGACGATATAATTAGTCAGACTCATACGCCCAAAGGGTATTATAAAACGTTGAAATTTATA
>CAYJLL010000101.1:0-6555 GCA_964370955.1 uncultured Rikenellaceae bacterium
GGGGTAGTCTGGCCAAATATCTTCAATACTCTCATAGATATCGCCCTCGTCTTCTATCTCTTGAAGATTTTCAATAACTTCCATTGGCGCACCACTACGGGTGGCATAATCGATAAGTTCGTCCTTTGTCGCTGGCCAAGGCGCATCCTCAAGGCGTGAGGCAAGCTCTAGTGTCCAATACATATTATATAGTTTTAAATTGTTATAATTCTTATATCGTGCACAAAAATAATCAATTATTTTTTAAAAACAAATTTTTATACACCATTTTTCATCGACTCAAAATCACCAAATCGACATAGGGATTATCCTCTATAAAACAGTCACTTCATCCATAAAGAACCACCCATTGTGACCTATGCCATAGTGCCACGAAGGACAGGTTTTGATGCTCTGGATTTTCACTCGGATATAGCGCACTTTGGTGGGTGCAGATTTTTGGACAGTAAAGTCAGTGAACAAAACTTGATTCGCACGATTTTCAGGTTTCTCGACAGTACCAAATTCCACAAAATTCTTGCCATCAACCGAAACCTCGTAGCTAACGCTCACTGGGAAAAACACCCATTGTCCCAGCTGGTGAAGATAATCACTAGAGATTGAATGAACATCTTTCACCGCTCCCATATCCATCACAAACTCGCCATCTTTGCCTTCCCAACCGACCCAACTCTCAACAAAAGACGTACCACCATACAAGCCATCAGTCAGAGCCTTTTCGGCGCCATTGATATAGCGACCTGTTGGTTCGACTATCCAAGTGATTTTCGCACCTTGAGCAAGGTTTACCTGAGATTTAGGCAAATAACGCTCAAGATAATTATCGCAATAGTCTAGCGGTGAATTGCTACGCTCATTGAGAGTTTTAAGGTCAAAATATTTACTGCGCTCCCTAAAGAGTTCTACTTGCGCACGCAAATCATCTGCGTCTTGACCTGTTAGAGTACGAGCGATTTCGAGTTTAGAATACTGCAATGTAAGGCGAGAGAGACGCACTCTATCCAAAATTTCTTTGTTATTCTTCACAGCCTCTTCCGCTAAATCAAATAGTCGGTCATATTCCTTTATCATTGCTTGATTGAGGAATCCTTCTTTGTGTGACACTGGTGAATCATAGATCCAAAGATTCTTACCCGAGCTAACCAAGCCACCTTGTTGCAACTTTAGGTAGTCATAAACATAAGGCGCAGCCTCACGATAATATCCCCACACAAATTGCTTCATCACCGAATCTGCATCTATATAAGGATCCCACATTAATTTCGATAGCATATATGCACGAAGTTCTGAGAAATCAGCTCCTTTGTAGCCATTGACCTGTTCAAAGAGTTTGCGAGTGCCGTTTTTGTGGAATAGCTGAATATTCTCTTGCAAGATATGAAAGTTCGGGAAAGGCGACACCGAGTTATCGAAGTTAATGCCATAGTCCCACACAAATATGTTGTTTGAGATTTTACTCCAGCCCTCAATATCCTTAACAAAGACCTGTCCCGAGGGAATATCAGTTAGGGGGAGCTGGCGATGGCAGTCAATATCACAAAGCATAATATTCACATTCTCACGGGGCTTCACATGTTTTGGAGGAGCTACAGAATAGGTGTAAGCGAGGGTCGAAATTTCTTTATCTGGGAAACGCTCCGCTAGACGGTTCACAAAGTGGATGATTGAGCCCACTAGCGCGCCCTCTTTTTCGTCTATCGCCTTACATTTTTCGCAGGTGCAATTTGTGTAGTTTCCATCGTTTTGGCTCACAGAAATCATCTTTTTGCTAGGGTCGAGCTTGAAAATCGAGTCCAGTTTATGTACCATCAACTCGAATAGCTCTTCGTTGGTCAAACACAACTGGCTCTGAGTCCCAGGGCGGCGCTTACCATTAATCAATGCAAAGTACTCAGGGTTACTCTCCCCATAAACCGACGAGGGGATCAATTTCGAGAAAGTATGTACCCATAGATTTTGTGCAAAAAGTTCTTTTGGCTCCTCTAGGCGGTGAAAATATTTGTAGTCAGGGTCAGTAGAACCATAACTCTGGGTTTGACGATACTCAAATGCAGGATTCGAGAGATAGTGAATATCTAAAGACAGAATCATTCGCTTGCTCTTGGGGAGGTCGTAGGTTTCAAAACTCCAATAACGCAAGCCGAAATACTTCTCAAGCAGGTCGTACACTCCATAAATTGAACCGTTCCCCTCGCCCGAATGAATTTGCAGCAACCCCATATTGGTCGAAATTAAGAATCCATCCTCGGCAATTGGGCTATCGATCACTCCATTTGCCTCTCCGATGACAATATCGCCCGATTGGAATTTGGTCACCTCACTGGGAATTGACACTTGTTTGCCTGAGATTTCTAGGATAAATTTCTGAAGAATTTTAGCAGCCGCCACGTCGGTCGCATTTGCTGGATTGACAATAATTCGAGATTTTGTTAGGTCGATTTGTGCCACTGCGCTAGTGAATCCGAGGCATAGCAACGCTAGAAAAAGAATCTTTTTCATAAAATGTTAAGGGTTAATTGAGTTAGTTATTTTATTTCAAAAAAACCACAACACAGAAAAGGGATTGAGTATTGTGGTCTATAATTGCTAGAATCTTTTTACCCTCATGTGGCAATAGGGTTCAGTTCCTTTGTTTTGGTAGTAGTCTTGATGATAGTCTTCGGCGACAAAGAATTCTGTAGCAGGCAATAGCTCTGTCACAACTTCAAGTCCCATGGTTTTTAGAAGGTCTATCACACTTTGAGCAGTTTGCTTTTGAGCGTCGTCACAGTAGAATATAGCCGAACGATACTGAGGTCCGATGTCAGGTCCTTGACCATCGCTTTGAGTCGGATCGTGGATTTCCATGAACAATTTGCAGAGAGTCTCATAGCTAACCACCAATGGATCATACTCCACCCTCACAGCCTCATAGTGCCCCGTGTCTTTAGCACACACTTGCTCGTAGCTTGGATTCTCAACATGCCCTCCGATATAGCCGTTCTCAACAGCTAACACTCCATCTTGTTGCTGCATCAGGTGTTCAACACCCCAAAAACAGCCTCCTGCAAAAATAGCATAAGTATTCATCATTATTGTTTGTTTAGATTGTGTTATTCAAAGAAAGAGAAATGCACACTACCATACTTTCTCATCTGCACAAAGCGTGGGTGGGCAGAGAAATCGTTAGTCTCTCCGTGCTCAACAATCACCATGCCTATGGAAGTTAGTATTCCCGCATCAAAAATAGCATCTGGCAAATCTGCAAGATTCTCCAGATCATAGGGTGGATCAGCAAACACCAAGTCGAATTCCCATTTTTGAGAGCTGCGCAAGAATACAAAAGCATTCGTACACACCGCCTCTAGCTCCAGCATCTGCATGTTTTGAGCTGAACTCTGGATAAAGCGATGGTGCGAAGGATTCATCTCAACACTCACAACTCGATCTGCGCCACGCGACACAAATTCATAGCTAATAGACCCTGTTCCCGAAAATAAATCGAGCACTTTGAGCCCCTCAAAGTCATACCAATTGCCAAGAACATTAAAAAGGTTTTCTTTAGCGAAATCGGTTGTAGGTCTTGCTCTAAATCCAGTTGGCGGCGAAATGATTCGACGGCGATACTTTCCTGCTATAATTCTCATTTTGAAAAATCAAATATTATGTATGGTTTAACAGACTATTTTTATTCGATTACCCTCACATTTTCTTGCGAGTAATAATTGCGCAACAATTGTACGAGTTCAAATCGCACATTGCCACAGAGAACAAACTGCATAGGCTGATTGAGATCTAAGTCACGTTGGGAGAGTTCAAAGTTCCTAGAATAATAAAGTACGTCTGTTGATACAAAATTACTAAGAGCTAGATAGTTCTGCAGTCGGCCCATGTTGTAGTGCAACAAGAACAACTCACCTGCGCTAGAGAAATCTATTACTATCACCGGGGCGAAGGCTTTAGGCTCAATCTGAAGAGTGTTTGCAATGCTATGAACAAATGCCACTGAAGGATCAAACAGAGATTCAAGCACATCAGACACAACTCTATCTACAGCCCACACAACCACAAGGGAGTGTTCAGGAATCTCCTGTACATAGCACACCACATTTTCAAGTGCAAGTCCACTAGAGAGCAAATGCTCTAAAGGGGATGCTGAATCAAACAGTTCGATGGGCACCAAGGCCAGAGATGTACTTGAGAATTGAACACTACTCACCGCCCTAGAAGCAATCGCTCCGAGGAAGGTATCAAGGTCTAGAGAGTCAAATTTCTGTACAAAAACTCCGCCTTGCGAAGGTGAAAGTACAGAAAATCCATCCAGATGAATCTGAATGGATATTTCTGAACTATTAGTGTCTAACGAAGGATTACTCCCAGTTACCTGCTTCATTATTAGTTGATTGAAGTGAACCTACTTTAAGACCATCGTCTTTCATAAGTGTGTTTGTGCGGAAATCACGGAAGTTTGTGAGCTCCTGCTTGTCTAGATCTCCAAGGAAGCTGATGTAAGGTGCGAATGCCTCAAACACTGGCACTGTTACTGATGATTCAGTCTTGATAGAAATAGTGTCCATGATAAACTGCTTAACAGAACCTGTTGCCTCCTCAGAGAAAGGAATCAAACGAAGAGTCTCAGGGTCGAATCCATCAGGGAAAAGAGTGTCTTTCACAGCTACCATAAATTCCATACGCTTCACACGACCTTCTGCAACCGCAGCTGAGTCGTCCATCGAACCTTCTGCAAACTCCATTTTTAGTGAGTCGTTGTTGATGAAATTGATTAGATCTTCGAATGAACCAGCAAAAGTTCCGTACTTAGTACGATAACTGCGCTGAGCAGTACGAATCTCTTTCAGACGCTCGATAACAGCTTCCTCGCGAGTTCCACGAACCATTTCAAAATCAACAGTCACAACAAAAAGTTGAACCAACCACCAAGTAAGCGCTCCGATGGCACCTAGAAATAAGAGAGTAATAAGAGTTTTTTTCATTGATTATATTTTTTTAAGTTTGTAACACAATTTCACTACAAATAAGAGCCTAAACTTCTCACCCACAACAATAAAGCCCCATGCTAGCCTCTCATATCGAAAGTCAAATATACAATAATTTTCAGTTTGAACCTACTTTTGAGCAAAAAAAAATCATTTTTTCTCTTTCGCAGTTTCTAACAAGCACAGATTTTCATTCGGTTTTTGTGTTAAATGGCTATGCTGGAACTGGAAAAACCACTATCATAGCAGCCCTTGTCAAAACACTTAACTCACTGAATATCAAAACCGAACTACTAGCCCCAACGGGTAGGGCTGCCAAGGTGATGAGTCAGTATTGCAGCAAGGCTAGTGCCACAATTCACCGCAAGATTTATCGAAAAAAAAATAGCGGCGATCTTTTCTCAAAATATTCCCTAAATTATAATCGTAGCAACGACACTATCTTTATTATTGACGAGGCCTCTATGATCTCAGATTCAAAAAGTTCAGAGTTTGGCAACGGCTCACTTTTGGAGGATTTATTCGAATATATAGGCAGTGGAAATCGCAATAAGATATTGCTTGTGGGCGACGTCGCGCAGCTCCCTCCAGTTGGATATAGTTTTTCGCCTGCGCTCGATCTGCAAAGACTTAAATCACTGTGTAGCCCACAATTATATCATCTCACGGAGGTTGTCAGACAAGAAAAGACCTCTGGGATATTGCTCAATGCAACCAAATTCAGGGAACTCATAGAACAGGAGCAGCAAGAGGCAATGATAGAGATTATTCAGAGCACGGATGTCAAGCGAGTGTGTGGTTCTGAGCTCATAGAACATCTTGAAGATAGTTATGGGCGATATGGCAAGGGAGGATGTGCAGTGATTACTCGCAGCAACAAACGAGCAAACCGTTTCAATCAAGGCATCAGAGGCAGTATTTTGGGTTATGAAGAAGAGTTAGAGTCGGGCGATATGATGATGGTTGTGAAAAACAACTATTTTGGCGAGGTTCTCAAGGATGGAATGGATTTCATTGCCAATGGGGATTTTGTGGTACTAAGACGCATATTGAAGCACGAAGAAAGACACGGACTTCGCTTTGCGCTCGCCGAATTAGAGCTTCCTGACTATGATGAAAAACGCATCGAACGATGGATTCTGCTCGACGCCCTACACTCCGATGCGCCCTCACTGAGCAAAGCGCAACAGGAGAATCTGTTTTTGAGCGTATCGGAGGATTATGCCGATGAAACAACCAAACGCAAGCGCATGCAAAAAGTAATGGAAGATCCTTTTTACAATGCCCTACAAGTAAAATTCGCCTACGCTTTCACCTGCCACAAATCGCAGGGCGGCCAGTGGGAGGAGGTGTATATAGACACGCTGCTTTTTGGTGATGAGCAGTTTACTCTAGATTTTTTGCGTTGGCTCTACACTGCCATCACTCGTTCGATTCACAAAGTGTATTTTGTAAATTGGGATGAGAAGTATTTTGATGAGAAATAAAAATGCGCTCCCGTGTCGAGCAACTATTATACATACCCTAAAATAGGTATTTCAACTCAAGAACTAAAAGAAATTTAATTTACATTTGTATC
>CAYJLL010000102.1:0-6540 GCA_964370955.1 uncultured Rikenellaceae bacterium
TAGACCATATAATAGTACCACTCTTTTTGATATTGATTACGTAGTTTTGCTCCTCGAAATTCTTTGGCTGAACAACAAGGATAGCATTCTGTGCCGATACATCGTTGGTGGCAGGCGAGTAGTTTTTTGCCACTTGTAGATCTGTGATGGGAGGGTTTGTACCGCTATTCACTCCATCGTACCACGATAGTTCAACCGAGTAATCGTCATTGTAAATCCACGATTCATCAGGGATGGTGTAGTCCTCAGGGGTAGCCACACTCGAATATTCACGCCAAAATTCGTTTACTCTATCCTTGATGGGGATATAGAAAATAGTGGCGTAATCAGAGTGAGGCGATGTGATGTAGCTATTGGCTACACGTAGACCGTTCACCCCTCCATAAGTGCTAGAAAGCCCTGTGAGGTTACTCACAAAGTCTTGGTTTGTGTAGTCCGTGACAATCGCACCGTCGAGTATTGAAAAACTAAGGCGATGCTCGTTTGCTGTACCAATTTTTATAGTTGCTGTGCCTATCATCTCGCGCGAAATACTCAGGCGCAAACGCTTTTCTCCAAAAGAATCATCCCAACTATCGGGCTTGTCGTAACCATCGCCACCATCGATAATGGTGATACCTTCGGGGAGAGTGAATCTTAGATTTGAAGATTCTATAGTCCCCACGCCTTCAGTGACCTGGTAGATGTCAAAAAGAAAATCAACCTCATATCCATCAGAGGTTTTTGTCCACGAAGGGTCGTTCTGAATTGCATCCGCAGGCATATCGTAAGAGTCATAGTACATCTGGCTCTTAGTTGAGTATTTAGAATAGTAGTAATTGCGCTTCTCGACTGCTATACCATACTCTGCATCTTGCTCGATAATCTCAAAATCACCAATTTTGATAGTCATATTTCTCGTTACCGTTTGAGCCTCATCGCCCTCACCGTCGCGAAGTGTCATAGTAACGGTGATTTCGTCGCGATCGTTTGCCTCAATGCCGCTTTCGGTGTAGATTATGGTTCTATTTACATCGCTTATGGCAACATTGCCTGTTGCCGAAACTGTAATATCTGATAGTGATACATTTGTCTGAAAAGGGATCGTAAATGTTCGCGGGGCTGATGTTGAGCCCTCAGCTGTGCTCCAACCATAGTGACGTTTACCATCGCTGAGAGTGAAATACGCCTCTGAGGCGGAAACACTTGTCTGTGTATCATCCCAATCATTTAATACTGCATCTGCCTCCCATGGCGAGGAGCCCGAGCTAGGATTAAATTTCAGATTATAGGTGATGCTTTTACCTGCCTCCCACGCATTTTGAGGCAAGTTGACCTCATACTCCTTTAATATTCCATCTGGAACCTCGGTTGTGTGGTGCACATAAGAGATTCTCACTGAGCGCGCAGTGGTGAAAGTCTGAGGCATCATAAAGAGCGCATTATCTCCTGCGATAATATCTATTTTCTTTGTTTCGGGCGATTCATGCGTAATGAAGTCATTATAAAGATAGGTGAGTTCGGTCTCACTGTACACTGGGCTTACATCCGACACACCCTCTAGATCCCAACTGATATAGTGGGCGCTAGAATTCGTGCCATCTAAGGCTGTTGCACTTGTTGTTTCTGCTTTTATGAAACTAAACTTACCGCGATTTTTAACTCCATTTAGCGCAATACCTGCAATGCGGAATTTTTCATTCTCAGCAAGCTCAATTCCCGTTGCCAGCTGAGCAGTGAACTGGATTTTTGAGAGTGCATGTTTGAAATATAAACCAACTGAGCGTAAATTAGGATCGCTATCTGCAAAGTTGTCCACTTGATTGAGGGTCAAGGCAAAAGAAAGATCCTTTTGGTCTACCATCTTCTCGGGGATGGTGTAGGTGAATGACGGTAGAGCTGCTGTAAAATTGTAGAGCGGCGAATAGCTTTGAAGCGACACATCAAAAGGTGCAATAGCTGCAAAGCTGTGTTTATTGCCTTGTGACCAATATTTATCTAAAGTGGCAGTGCCTGAAAGTGAGCTTGGCTCAACCTCCCAATCGTAATACACATCACCGCTTTTAGTTCGTGACGCCTTTGCCCAGAACATATGGTTGGGCACACTGGTCGATACATCATAGTCTGCTGTGCCTGTTTGGTAGCAGAGTATGCTCATATCTTGTATGTTATCTGTTGCCACCACCGAGCCCCGTGTGGCGAAACTAATCTTATTACCATCTTCTGTTGGTAGCTCTATGCCAGAGGTGTCATCTCTCTGGCAACTCCAGAGCGAGATACATCCCAGAAGCATAGTTACAAACATTCTTTTCATATCTTATTACTTTTATCTTATTCTATATCAATAATCCCGTCCAGAATATTGTCACCCGTGGCATTTTCCCACGGTTCAATCTCTACAGAAAATTTTATTAACAACTCTTCACTCTCCAAGATCTGATCGTCCCAAGGCTCAACTGTTACGGTGAACTCAATTAGGATATCTTTTTTGGAAATATCGATATAAAGTATCCTTGTGACATCGCCAAAGGCGAGAGTGATTTTTATTCTTTGATCAAAGGTGCTTTGAATATTATCTATGGTATAGTAGATAATCGATTTATCCTTGTCGATAGTGAGATCGCCCGTAGTGAGTGGCTCGACTTTGTCAACCTCAATAGACTCATGCGGAAGGTTGCTCTGGTATGGTATCCCTATAGTGAGTCTCTCTGTACTGGTTGTGTGATCTTCCCAGGTGTAGGCACGAATGTTATCAGTGAGATTAAAGTACATATCATCAATCTCTATGTCTATCTCCTTGTCATTCCACAGTTCATCTGTGACTCCATCTAGGCGTATGTAGTAGGTGTCCGTGAGATCAATCGTGAATTGATAGATTGCTTTGGTACCCTTTTCAAACTTATGAGCAGGAGCTTTTATTTCTTGTCTGTATTGATCGCTAGTGCCTCCGTCTATGATTGTTACGGTGTAGTAGATTTCTATGCTCACTTGATCTGCTGAAAACTCTTGAGGAATAAGCATCATAGTACCTGCATTGGTGACAAGGCTAGTGTAGGTAGTACTACTAAGGCTGAGATTTTGCTCGAGTTCCTCAGTGCCCTCGATTTGATAGAGGGTGTTTTCGCTACCCGCTACAGCAGTGCTTAAATCCCATTCAAAACTCGTTGAGGTGTAGCTACCGCTACAGTGTTTTGCGCCCTTGAAAGTGATTTTGTCAATTTGAACTGCAACGTTCTCCTTAGGGCCATTAACTTTTGCGGCAAAGAGAACTTGAGTGAGTTGGTGATCGAAGTTAAAGACCACCTCCCCCGAAGTTTTATCTTTTAGATCGGAGATACTCGAAGTAGAGAAATCAATCTGTTGCGCCACTTCGCTTTGGGGCACAAAGCTCACACTAGGAAATCCAGCGGTGGTGTTAGTGCTCAGTATGACACCCGGGGCGTTATAAGGGAAGTAGGAGAGAAATTTAACCTTATGAGCTGTGTTATTTGACCAATATTTTAAGGGCGAATAGCTCCACACGCTGCTAGATCGAGAGACTTGTTGATTGTACATCAGCTCAGGCGTCTCATCCCCATCCCATGTGCCATCCTCCAAAAAATAAGCGAACACTCCCATGGCGTCCCCGTCTTTGAATTCATCAACAATAACACCTTTGCTTTGCGTGAGATTCCAGCTATCGCCTAAGCTAAAGCCAATGGCATCCCCTTGCTCTGAGGTAGAGGGTATCTTTCCCTTAGAGCAAGCGACAAACAAAAAACTTAATAGTGCTATGTAAAATCTCATAGTTCGTTTTGCTTGTGATCTAATTTTCTTGAAATGTCTTCGTTGTTGATCTGTGTGCTTATAGGGGCGATCAAGCCCCTATAAGCTAATATGTTGGCATTATTTAGGCCTAGTTGATATTGATGTTGCCACCTGCCGCTGTTGTCCAGCCAGTGATAGAAGGCTCGCCAAATTCAATCATCGTTAGTGAGATAGTCACAGGGTAAGTGTAGTTAGTACCTTGTGCAAAACCACCCGCAGGAGTGATCGAAGTTGTGGTTGTGAATGATTGAGCGAGTCCATCAATAGTGTAGTTCACAGTGATGTTCACAGGTTGATCCTGTGGGATAATCATAATTGGTGAATCGAGGGTAGTGGCAGTGGTGTTGTTCAAAACACCCAAATCAGCAGCAGGAAGGAAGCTGTTGAAAGTCTCGTTAGCTTGCTTTGTAGCTACACTCGCAGGCAAAGTCCATCCAGTTGTACCTGCGGCTGGAGTGTGAAGCATGTTGTAGCTTGCCTCTGCCTCGAAATTGTCACCATAGCTCACAGTTACACCCGTAAGAGTAACATCAACTGATCCTGAGTAATCAGCGAATGTCTTGAACTCAAAGTTGATTTGCGAGAGAACGTGATCAAAAGCAAATACCACTGTTGGGTTTGCTTTTGTTTGGTCGAGCTGAGCGTCTGCCATAAGGTCTCTTTGTGCTGCTGCAGTAGCAGGGTTGGTCCACTCAAATGAAGCCGAGTTAGCACCAATTGTTAGATCTGGAAGAATCGTAGAGTTAGCCTCATTATCTGCAATAGTTACAGCAAAGAACGAGAGCTTGTCATTGGTTACATTAGGCCAAGGTTTCTTTGGTGAGTACTCCCAGTTGTCATCAGTGACAGTTGGGGTAGTGTTCTTTACAACCACACCATCCATAGATTGCCATACTTCAGGGGCAGCAGTCATAGATGCAAATGCGGTTTGTTCTGTGTAGTAGACGTCAGTCTTAAACACATCGTCCTGCGCAAATGCAATTTCAGAGGTAGCCTTGCTTTGACCCATGTATGTGCCAAAATCCATCAAACTTTGGTTAGAGGGGGTCTCATTTGAAATCTCATTCTTCGAGCAAGAGTTCAATGTTACAGCAGCAACAGCTGCTAAAATCATTAGTTTTTTCATAGTTTTAAATTTTGTAATTGTTTCTTTTCTTTGTATATGATTTAGGGTTTATCCTATGGGGATAGGAATTTCCACATGATCAGTCCATCCGTTAATCTCTGCATCAAAACCTGCATCGCCTTCATCAGGTTCAACATCGGGTAACACTGGTGGATCTACAGGCCCCGCAGGGTCAAATCCAATAGTGATGGTTAAATCTACATCTCCAGCAGTATTCTCAGTGATCATTGTGTGATCCAGAGGTAGCGGGAATTTTACTACAGTTTTATTGTCCACCAACAGTACTTCCAAATTCATAAAGCCCGTCCAATATTCGTAACCAGTGGAGTTGTTTGAACTCCCTCGGCCCAGCAGGCCGAAAGTTTGGTAGTTAAAATACAGCTCACCCTCGCCCTGTACGCCCACTTTATTCCAGTTCTCTAGGATGTAGGTTGCATCTGTTGTGTTATTTTCGTTCAGCTCAATCCAGTGTCCCTGAGCCATACCACTAATTGTAGCACGAGCACTACGCAGGTTGTGGATGCCTATAATTTTAATTCTAACATTAATGATCTTGGTTAGAAGTTTTGGAGTGACGTGTATTTTGGTTAGAGTGTCTGAGGGTTTTGCCTCACCCAAGCGAATCAGAGCAGTGGTGGCAATCATCTCGGGGGTCACCTCAAAATCACGGCGCACAGCAGAGGCAATCTTTTCGGGGTGTTTAACCACCAACTCTCCATCCACTCTTGTGTACCAACCCTTGGTCTCGTCCTCAATGGAGTAAACCTCAGCCGTGGAAAGCTTATCCATACCCTTAAAGCCTAAGGTTGAAAATTCGTTTTCGCTGCGATTGAATACTAAAATGTCATACACTCCCTCGGGTACAGGAACGCTAAATCCATCGACATTATTTGATTTGAACACCAATGGTTCGCTGCCATCTTTTGGGAAAAACCACGCACTAGTACCTAGTGGCTTGTCTTCGCCCACTAGCGACTCGCTCCAATCGGGAACCACAACAATATCGCTAAATGGATAGTGCCCATAGGTCAGGGGGCGGCGTTTGCAGGAAAGTGCAAGCGAGCTCAATAAAATTATACAGCCAAGCAAACAAAGTAGCTTTCTCATCGTACCCCTCCTTTCTTTTTAAGTTTGCGATTGAGCATCCACACCAGCGACACCTCTGCTTTAGTCGGGCCAAACCACGAATATGAGCCGTCGTATTGCCATACAAGATGTTCGTTTTGATTCCACCCCTCATAGTAGCGATATCCTGTCTGCATAAAGCCAAAACCTAGAGAATATTCCAATCTCAGGCAGCCTTTTTTATTGATAGTGTGAGCAAAACCTCCGATCAAACCAGCTGCTACGTACTCCCCCTGATATCCATTGTCGTGGCGTTGGAGGTCATAGTAGCCTGCGCTCAGGTGTGCACCACCGAACCAACCCGTTAGCAAAGGGCGGTTAGTTCTATCCCCAAACCAATATCGGCCTTCAATTGTTCCGCCTTGGATCTCCAAAGCGTTGCCATTGTCCTTTGTCACCCACCATGGGAACATCCATTCTGCTGCTACACTCCATTGATTGCCAATAGGAATTTCAATCTCAATATTTGGAATTAACACCAAATCATACAGTAGGTTGGTTTT